>CAMPIR010000038.1 GCA_946886435.1 uncultured Candidatus Saccharibacteria bacterium
CGTGGTGGGCAATGGGGAGTATATCGTGATCAAAAAACTATTAACACTCGTATTCGTAGGTGCGGCCAGTCTTGTCTTTAGCCAGGCTCCGACCGCTACCGTTTCTGCGGCCGATGACAAAAAGGCGTCAACCGACAGTTACCACTACGTTGCCCAACCTGGCGACAGCTACAGCCAGATGGCTCGTAAAGCCGTCCAGACTTACGGCATCAAAACCGACACCAACTTGAGCCTGGCTCAGATCCTCTACGCCGAAAATGGCCTGACGAATGAAGCTAGCTCACCAGAACTCGAAGTCGGTGAAAAAGTTTCTCTTAAGAAAGCGACTGTTGGCGCTTGGATCGAAAAAGCCAAGAAACTCAGTGCTGAGCAAAAAGCTCTCTGGGCTGAGTTCGTTCCCTTCGTTGACTTCAACACGAACAACGTTGGCGAAAAACGAGACTAGTTAGTTATCACAGCAAAACACCCCGTCATTACGGGGTGTTTTTGATTAAAGTGGACGGGGCTATCGCTCGTGAACTCGCTCTTCCGCTTGCTTGAAAAGAAAATAGCTTCGCTGCTTTCTTTTCTGCACTGTGCTTCACGAACCTGTGACTATCGCCGGCTACACCGGCGAGTCACAAGTTCAGATCCGTAGGATTACCACGAGAAAACCCGATCGAAATGATCGGGTTCTATCGTGGTAGCACCGACAGGGCTTGAACCTGTGACCTTAGGCTTATGAGTCCTACGCTCTAACCAGCTGAGCTACGGTGCCGTATTGCCGTAAAGCACAGTCGATTGTAACAGATGTAAGTAAACTTTTCTAGGCAGCGAGTTCGACAAATTCTTCTTCTATAAAGTCATCGGCTTCGGTGTCTGCGAGAGCAAGTGCTGCCATTCGTCGGTTAAGGAAACTTCCGAGACGCTCTGGGCTAGCAGCGCCTTCTTTCCATCCTTGTTCTAGGATGATGTTGTTGAGTTCGTTTTCGTGCTTTGTCATGGGGTTGCCTTTATTTTTGTTTTATTTGGTTATAAGTACATCATAACGCAAATGCTTAGTTTTGTCAATACCTTTTAACCATATTCTTTTTGACCCCTGGTCGTAACTGTGGTATATAGTGTAGTGAGAAACTATAAAAATCAACATGCTAAACACATCCGCTCTCACTGACGTTTCCCCGTTCATCCTCATCCTCGTGGGGGCGATTTTCGTACACGCCTGTTTTCAGCTGAGCGTGAGCGTCCTAACCCTCCTCAGTTCACATACTATCGGCCGCCGCCTACCCAACCAGAGGCTGCTCAACCTGAATTTTTGGTACATCCTCGGTACGTTCGTTGCGATCACGCTACTTCAGCTCGGCGCTATCGCCACCCATCGCTGGGGCATGGCGCACAGCAGCAGTCTCACCACACTCATTACGTTCAGTCTCATCCCACTTGTTGCACTGCTACTCATACTCTTCTACTACCGGCGCGGGCGCGGAACGCAGCTGTGGCTACCTCGGCCAGCTGCCCAGTACATCACCTCACGAGCCAAGCGGACCAAGTCTAGTGTCGAAGCGTTTGCGCTCGGCGTCATGACAGCACTGACAGAGCTACCGTTCGCACTGGCGCCGCTCGCCATCGTTGCGTTTGCTTTCCAGGGATTTGCCAGCAGCCATTGGCTCAACTTGGCCGTCGGCTATAGCCTCGCCGTCTGTGCGCCGCTCGTGTTCGTCGCCTTTTACCTCAGCAGCGGCCACAAAGTCAGTAGTGTCCAGCGCTGGCGTGAAGGTTCCAAAGATTTCCTCAGATGGGCAAGCGCAGCCATGTTGTTACTACTAACGGTCTATCTCGCAGTATTACAGATCGGAGCAGCACGATGACCGAGGCCTACGTCGTCAAGCGCGGCACCCACAACTCCGAGGCGTTTGACCCACTCAAGCTCCATCAGAGCGTCGTCGCTGCCTGTCTGTCTGTTCGCGCCCTTGAAGGCGAAGCACATACGACCGCCGAACGAGTCTGCCGCCACGTTATCAACTGGTTGATGAATAAAACCGAGGTAACCAGTGCAGATATACGCCGTGTGGCCAGTAGTCACCTCGGAACCTATCACTCCGAAGCTGCGTATCTCTATGAACATCACGAGCTGGTAGCGTAAAGGAAAGGAACCGTATGGCAAAACAAAAATATGATTATGATCTCATCGTTATCGGTAGCGGTGCCGCCGGAAGCGTTGCCGCAGATATCGTCGCGAGTGCCGGCAAGCGTGTCGCTATCATCGAGGCCGACAAAGTAGGTGGTGGTAGCTCTAACTGGGGCGACGTTCCGACCAAAGCCCTGCTCGAAGCCGCCCGGGTCTACAACTCGGCGAAAGAAGCAGGTACCTTCGGCATACGAGCATCAACTGCTGGGTTTAACTACCCATCGGTGCGTGCCTGGAAAGACCTGGCCATCAAACGCACCGGCGTTCACTCACAAGCAAAACACTACCAGTCAAAAGGCATCGGACTCTACCATGGCCGGGCACATTTCATCTCGCCACATGAAATAACCGTAAACCGCCGACACCTGAGCGCCGAGCATTTCCTAGTTGCGACCGGATCCCAGTGGGCTGAACTGAGCGTTCCGGTATCGGCTCGCGTCACCCTCCTCAACCCACGCACCGCACTCGACCTCACGAAACCGCCACGAACACTCTTTGTTATCGGCGGAGGCTCAACCGGCGTGGAGTTTGCCGAGCTCTTTGCTAGCTTTGGTACCAAAGTCTATATCGCCGAAGAAGCCCCACGCCTCTTGCCGCGTGAGGATCAAGAAGTCAGCCAGCTCGTCGAAGCCATCCTTGCGAAGCGACGAGACATACAAGTCTTAACTAAGGCCAAGGTGACCGGCATCGGTGCCGAAGGACTCAGTGCCCGAGTTAGCTTCCTGCGCGGCGGCGAAGAACATTCTGTCAAAGTCGATCAGGTACTCGTCGCTGTTGGCCAAGACCCGACCGTTGATATCGGCCTGGAAAACGCCGGCGTCGAATACTCCCCTCACGGCATCATCACTAACGAATACCTTCAGACCAGCGCTCGGCACATCTACGCAGCCGGTGACGTCATCGGTTCGCATATGTATACGCATACTGGCGTCTACGAAAGCAGGGTTGCAGCCAACAACATCCTTCATAAACAAAAAGTTTCGCCCAACTACCGAGCCGTTCCGAGGGTCACCTTCCTTTCACCAGAGGTTGCTAGCGTTGGCATGAGCGAAGAAGATTGCCTAAAACGCGATCTCTCGATCAAATCAGCCATCGTTCCAGTCAACATCATCGGCCGCGCCAATGTTAGCAATATGATGGATGGCTTCGTAAAGGTCATCACCGACAAACGCGGTGTCCTCATCGGCGCGAGCGTTGTATCCGCTCACGCCGGAGAAGTCATTCATGAGCTCACGCTTGCTATCCAGCATGAGCTCACTGCTGCTCAGGTCACTAACACGCTCCACGCCTTCCCGACCTGGTCGGAAGCCGTCCGAGTTGCCTGCGCAAAGATCAAGGCCTAGCTAGAGCTGATCAGCGGCTCGTTTGGCTTCGTTCTTCGTATTTGCCTTGGCGCGTGAGATATCACGTTTGGCAACATCGGCGTTTTGACGGCCGGCGTCATAGGCTTGTTCGAGCAGGCGAGCCGCCACTTCACGCCCACCGAGACCGAAGGCGAGCGCTAACCCGAGTGCAACGGCACCGATCAGAGCCGTGTAGGTGATGAGGACGATCTCTTCGGCGATCATCAGCTCGTTGAGGATCATAAAGACCGCGATACTCATCGTTAGCGACGGAATCACTGCGGAAAGCAGCTTGGCTAGTGCTGTACGCCCCATCACTCGTTGCACAAATGCAACCGCCACACCGGAAATAGTGCTCGCCACCAAAAAGATGATGATAGCCGCGATCACATGCGGTAGATAACTATAGATCGCACCGATTAGATTGTTGAGCGCTGGTAGGTTCAGGGCTGATATGGCCAGCGATATGAACCCGAGGAATACGAGCCAGTAGACTACCCTGCCGACAAACCGCGACGGACTCTCAACGATACGTGAAATCACGTTGCCTGCCGGCGAGGTATGAAGCGCTCGGTCGAAACGCATCCGCTGCAAGCCCTTCCTGACGACCGATTTGAGGAACATCGCTACAAAATAGCCGACAACAAGCAGCAGCAACGCTCCAATCAGCTGTGGTAGATATTCAAATAACCCTTCTAAGCCGTCCTGAAACGATCTGCCAAAGTCATTGTTGTTCATGTGAACCCTCCTGTTAGAGAAATAGGTTGATGATAAGGGTGAGCAAGACGCTCAACACAAGACTAATGACGATAGACGGCCATAGAAAAAACTTGACCGATACCTTGCCTGATGTGAGCTCTTTACCCATGCTTATACTGTGAGGAAAAGCCCACCTAGTGTCAGTGAAATTTTTCTCAGCGACCTCGAGCCATAGGCGTGAGGAAAGAGAAAAGGAGCCCGGGATGGCTCCTTTTCTAAAAGGGTGGGTGGGGTCTATTTATGTTCAGGCGTAGCTAGTCACTACCACGGCGACTATTTTGTCCGCCCTTTTGCCCGGCTTCGCTCGCCTTTTGCTTGTCGTTAGCGAAGTTCCCCGGGTTGTTTTGAGCACCTTGGGACTTACCGCCTTTTGAAGCAATATCTTTTTGCTTCTGCTCGTCCATTGATGCGAATCCTCGATCGGATGTAGCCATAATAGCCTCCTTCCGTTACTTGGTATTGCACGTTCTACTATGCGCTGTATGCGCCTGGTTTGCAGTGAAAAATTTACTTGAGCAGGATATTACAACAGATGTACTGCTACGCTTTTGGCGGTATTGGTGTCGCCTGCAGGGCGCGCGCAACAGAGCTTAGTGCATGAGCCATCAGGCCAGCATTGCGGTGCGAGCGCTCCTTATCTTTTTCGTTATCATTTTCGATATAGGCCGGACCCATCGGCGCGCCCTGATTGTAGTACGTCCATGAATGTCCCGGAACCGTAAAACCGATTTCGATCATCGACGCACTCATCTCGGCGATAACATGCTTCGCACCGTCTTCGTTGCCAGTTACCACGCAGCCACCGACATGGTTATAGGCTACTGGCCGCCCTTGTTCGTCGGTTTCCTTTAGCATGCCATCCATACGTTCGATTACCCGCTGCGCGACGCTACCAACGCGCCCCATCCAGGTCGGGCTAGCGAGAATCAAGATATCTGCTGCCAGGATCTTTTCGCGGACGATAGGCCACTCATCGCCATTTCCCTCGTCGCTCTTCACGCTCGTTGGGATATTATGATCAATGACCCTGATCATCTCGCTCTTTACGTCATACTTCGCAAGCTCTTTGGCGACAACATTCGCTAGCGCTTCGGTGCTCGATGGTTCCGGTGACTTCTTGAGGGTACAGTTGAGTATTATCGCTTTCATGTCAGTCAGCTCCTTCCGCTTATCTGTAAGTCTCATTGTGAAGGAGCGTTCGGGAGTGCGCAGTGAGAAAAGGCACACATGTTGGTTGTACGGATGCTTACTACTTGCGAGTTTTGGTAGGCTTTTTTCGTTTTGAGAGGTGATTGAGCGTGAGTATAAGCCCGGCCACAAACAGCACCGTTACGACTCCTGCCAGCGCAATCACAAGCAGTGGGTCGATTGATGAGTTCAAATTTTCTTCCAGGTGATGATGGCCGGCGTGGGCGAAGTGCATTGGTTTTTGTGTCCTTATGTGGGTTGTTCTCTGTGTTTAGTATAGAGTATTGACCGAGTGATATGTGATGCTCCTTTCTGTATAACACTCCGTCACCTTGCCGTGAACTGCTGGATGTTTTCATTCGATGTATAATCAGCAATACGATGAAAGTGCGTATCGCTTCGAGCTATTAGAAGAATAAACAATCGGAAAACCTACACAATGAGGGATGTTACCAGAATAATTACTCAACTACTATTGAAATCCGCTTGGTTCAGTCTAGTTTCAATGTTGGCAGTTGCATTATGGCTGATCGGTTATAACTTGTTCTGGCAACTCAACCAACCCTCAAGCAACCCCATTATTCCTATTGCCGCAACTACCGGAATACTGTTTGCTGTTTTTCTCGTCTTCTACGTATATGTGTCTAAAGAAGCAACTAAAGCACTTTTACGATGGACCGGAAAATCATTAATTATACTCAGCCCTTTAATGGTATTGTGCGCACTTGGACTCTATGGCCTAGCGACGATAAACGACGAAACCAAGCAGGTGAACACAGCTACAGGCTCATCCGGCAAGCAAGGCTACATTGAAGGCTTAGTTTTCACTAAAGATGAGTTGCTCGAATCTACAAATATAGTTCGTTCCGATAACAGCAAAGCTCCCCTTACCTTGAACGCAAAACTAAACGCTAGCGCTCAACGGAAGTGCGAAGACATGATCAAGCGCAACTACTGGTCGCACAATAGCCCCGATGGGATAGAGCCGTGGCATTTTATTAACGAGAGCGGATATCAATATTCAAAGTCTGGAGAAAATTTAGCATATGGTTTTCCCAGCGAAAACGCGGTGGTTAATGGCTGGATGAATAGTGAGCTACACAGGAAAAATCTGATGGATGATTTTACTGAGGTAGGGTTTGGTATATGTACTGGTGATAATTATGTTAATGAAGGTAAGCAGCTGGTTGTTGTGCAGCACTTTGGCGTACCCCAACAGTCGGCACAAACACCCGTACAACAACAGCCCCAGCGTTACGAGCCCCCTAAGCCCTACGTTGCCTTCGTTTGTACAAAAGCTGTCATCCCACATCAAAGTGAGTATATAAATGACCCTAACCTGTACGAGGGAAGTACTTACGAAATTGCAGGTTGGGACGGCTATGTAGAAACCTGTACGCCCGATTCTACTGGCTATAAACCCACAGACTTCACATCTCCGGCATACAATAAAAAGATTTATATAGGCACTAAACCCCGTATCACGGAATAACC
>CAMPIR010000039.1 GCA_946886435.1 uncultured Candidatus Saccharibacteria bacterium
CAGGTCGAACCAAGCGCCTGCTTTGCCAACGATACCGTGGATCACGGCTAGGTCGAGAACGTCACCGGTGCGAGAGATCCCCTCGTTATACATGATGTCGAACTCAGCAACTCGGAACGGCGGAGCGATCTTGTTCTTCACTACCTTAACCTTCGTCCGGTTACCGATAATCTCTTCACCTTGTTTTATCTGACCGATACGGCGGATGTCGAGACGTACGCTTGCATAGAACTTGAGCGCGTTACCACCAGTTGTGGTCTCTGGATTACCGAACATCACGCCAATCTTCATACGGATCTGGTTGATAAAGATGACAGTAGTCTTGCTCTTGCTGATAATACCCGTCAGCTTACGGAGCGCTTGGCTCATCAAACGCGCCTGGAGACCCATGTGGCTGTCGCCCATCTCGCCGTCTATCTCAGCTTGCGGTACCAGGGCGGCAACCGAGTCAACAACAACAAGGTCGACCGCGCTCGAACGAACGAGAGTCTCAGCAATCTCGAGCGCCTGTTCACCATTGTCAGGCTGTGAGACGAGAAGGTTATCGGTATCAACGCCGAGACGCTTTGCGTAGGCAGGATCAAGGGCATGCTCAGCGTCGATAAACGCAGCCGTGCCACCCTGACGCTGAACTTCAGCGATCGCATGCAGTGTCAGCGTCGTTTTACCAGAACTTTCAGGGCCATAGATTTCGATGATGCGACCCTTTGGGTAGCCGCCGCCGAGGGCGATATCGAGACTCAGTGCACCTGAGGGGATGAGTTCAACATCTACTTTGTGCGCTTCGCCGAGCTTCATGATCGAACCGTCACCAAACTGTTTGGTAATCTGATCCATCGCGAGACCAAGTGCTTTTATTTTGCCCTCATTGTCCGGTTTTTCAGCAGAAACCGCTGCTTTTTCAGTCTTCTTTGCCATACTACTCCTCCGTTTGCGGTATCTTTCTAGTATAGCGCTTTGCTACAATAGTTAGCAATGAAGACATCCCAAGGATTTACGATCGTCGAGTTCCTCGTCGCCATAGTGCTACTGGCTGTCGTAGGCGGAATTGGCCTAAGCCAGTATGGGTCGTTGAAATCCATGCATCGGGACCAAAGCCGCAAGGTTGCGATCAACGCTATGCACCATAACCTCAAAGAAGTTGTGTTTCCAACGTTAAAAGCTTACCCCCGAGTCCTCAGCGCTGCGCAGCTAAAAGCCATGGACAAAGACCTCCTGAAGGATCCAACCGGGAAAATGATTGGTACGAAGGACTCAGACTATCGCTATGAACCAACCGGCTGTAACGGTGGTGATCTTTGCGAGGATTACACACTACGCGCCAACCTTGAGCTCGAAACAGACTTCGTAAAGAGCAGCCTCTAGCAAAGTCTAGTTGCTCGGCTCGTTGTCGTTCTCGATCGGGCGGAAGTTTTTAAACGCTTCGACCGCGTTGTTGAGTGTATCGACTTCGTTTTTTGGCTTTGCGACAAAGTTAAACCTATAGGTCGTCTCTTCACCTTCGGTCGAAAGCCGAATTGCGCCATAATTGAGCAATGTCTGTAGTATTCCCTGCTGACGATAGCTAGCATCTTCGATATTCGCCAGGCTAATTGTTTGGTCTTTTTTCGAAAACAGACTAGTCTGGATGTGCTGAATCACGCTTTCGTTAGTGAGAAAGAACCGGTTAGCCCGGTAGACTACCGTGGCGATGATACCGCCGAGAACAAAGAGCGCCGCAGCCAGCAGTAGAACCATACCCCCGCTGAAAATGGCTTCACCTGATAGCTCCCTGCCTCCGAGGAATGTGTCGGTATTAAGCAGGAGTGGCAGACCGACAACAACGACCAGCACGGCAAGCGCCACAACGAGCCAGATCGAAAAAAGTCCGATCGGATGTCGTTGTACGGCACTGATGACGTACTCCCCCTCGCTGAGGTTCAGACTAGGGTAGCGCTTCATTGATTCATCGTGCTTGGCTTTGACTTCGTCGGAAACATCGGGCTGATGAGGGTCGACAGCACGCGTCATATAGACAACTTGCGGCGACTGGGCGGTAGTTCCAGGCTGCGGCTCGGGCTGTGATTGCGCTGGAGGATGGGCGTAAAGCGGCTGACCATTCTGGTCATATGCTACCGGCTTAGGCGCAGTGCCGCCGGATGACTGAGGTGGTACCTTGGGCTGCTCGTTCATACCTACCAGTATATCGCTAATCGGGGGTATTATATGGTTTATTGAGGTGTTTGTAGGCACGGGGGGTCACTTTGCGGCCACGGGGAGTTCGTTCCAGAAAACCGATCTGGAGTAGATAGGGTTCATAAAAATCTTCGATCGTTGTCGTTTCATCACCGGTCAAGGCTGCGATTGTATTGAGACCAATCGGGCGGTCCTGATAGTTATCGATGATACTACTAAGTAAGTTGCGGTCGGCCGGATCAAGCCCGTGCTCATCAATCTCGAGTAGTGCCAGGGCTTTAGTCGTTATCACGGTGTCGATGATCCCGTCACCGTTGACATCGGCATAGTCACGAACACGTTTGAGCAGACGGTTAGCGATGCGGGGGGTCAATCGCGCGCGTGTCGAAAGCATCGTTGATGATTCCGGGTGGATTGTCGTGCCGAGAATCTTTGCGGCTCTGGTTATGATCTGACCGATTTCATCTGGCGTATAGAACTCAAGCCGATAAAGATGCCCAAAACGGTCGCGCAGCGGCGCAGCGAGACTGCCGGTACGCGTCGTTGCGCCGATGACGGTGAACTTTGGTAAGTCGAGTCGTATTGAACGAGCCGCAGGCCCTTTGCCGATCACGATATCGAGCTTGTAGTCCTCCATGGCGCTATAGAGAACTTCTTCGACTGCTCGACTCAGGCGGTGAATCTCATCGATAAACAAGATGTCACCATCGGCGAGGTTTGTCAGGATACTTGCCAAATCTCCCGCTCGTTCGATAGCCGGGCCAGCGGTAACGCGGATGTTGGCTCCCATCTCGTTTGCAATCACTGTGGCCATGGTCGTTTTGCCGAGACCAGGAGGACCATAGAGCAGTACGTGATCAATCGGTTCACTGCGTTTTTTAGCGGCATCGATAGCGAGACGTAAGTTTTTCTTGAGCCGCGCCTGGCCGATGTATTCATCAAAGCTCTGCGGACGTAGCGTTACTTCGATGTGCTGTTCTTCGGTATCATCCTGATGCGGCGTCGTGTCAACGATTCGCTCGATAGCCATTAGTTGTTCCCTCTCAGCGCTTGCGTGATGCGATGGTTCGTCGGCAACGCTGGGTCAATTCCTTCAAGCGCCTTTGTTGCGTCGGCGAGCGTGTAGCCGAGCGCTATTAAGGCTTCGAGCGCTTCGTCATTGACGTTCAGCTCGGACTGCACTGGCTGCGATGATCCGTAGTGAGTAGGCAAACCGACTTTGTCGCTCAGGTCGACCACGACTCGCTCGGCCGATTTCTTGCCGACACCGCTGGCCTTAGTGATATAAGCAACGTCGCCGTTTGCGATTGCATTACGCACCTGTTCAGCCGCACCGAGGCTCAGGATAGCAAGCGCTGCTTTCGGCCCGATGCCCTGTACGGTTATAAGTAGCTCGAACAGCTTCTTTGCGGCAAGTGAAGAAAAGCCAAAGAGATCCTCAGCCTGTTCGCGAATATGATGATAGGTGTAGAACTTTGTCTGAGTATCAAGCTGGGTTGCCTCGAAATCGCCCAGACTGACCTGGACTTCGTAGCCTACCCCGTGCACATCAACGATAACTGACCCGGCAAACTTTTCAACGATTTTTCCCTCGACATGTGCGATCATATATTTCATTATACGTGACAACGTACTATTTCGGTGGTAGTATCTGCCTATGACCCGTGAGATGGATCTGACACACAAGATAGAAGACACGATAGAGCGACTCCAGAAACTGCTGCCGTACGTTGCTAGAGATGCCAAACGCTACAGAAACGCAACAGATTTCGTCGAGAAATCACGCGAACTACACCTAGCCGCAAGAGCAATTGATGAAGTGATTCCGTATCCGGGTTTCGGGCACCACGGTCCAGCTATTCGGGTCCGGATAGGTGCGCACGCCGTCGAAGGCTACAGTATGCACAAACTCCAATATGATTTTATAGAAGCAAACTTTGAAGTCGTTGAGCCAGGTGAAGAATACGACCTACGAGCTAGATACCATGCCCGCACCGATGTAATCGGTAGTGTTCACACGCAGCCCATCTACGGGCAGCGGCGCTACTTCGATCTCGCAACACTTGGCCGCACTCTGGAAGATGGCGGCGAACTCAGTGTCAGCCAACCCGGCTCATCATCGAATAAGTGATGGCGGCGGCGAGCGCATCGGCGCAGTCGTCTGGTTTCGGGACTTCCCTCAAGCCGAGATGCATGCGCACCATTTCCTGAACCTGTTTCTTGTCCGCTTTACCGTAGCCAGTCAATGTTTGTTTGATTTGCATCGGCGTGTATTCGGCGATCTCGAGCTTTGCTTTGCGACCAGTCAGCATCGCAACACCACGCGCATGCGAGACGCTCATCGCGGTCGTGACGTTACGGGCAAAAAACAGTTTTTCGATCGACATCACGCTCGGCTTGGTCTCTTTGATGATCTCCGTCAGACTGTCGAAGATATCCTCGAGCCGTTCATCGAGAGGTGTATGGGCGGGAGTCCTGATCACACCGGCGTCGACCATTTTCGCCTTGCCGCCGACAACATCAATCACACCGAAGCCGAGGATGCCTGTGCCTGGATCGATACCGATGATTCTCATAGAACCAAGTATACGTTACTTGCCAGCGCTTGAGCCCGCGAGCCGACGCAACAGCCGTAGCAGTTCATAGCGCCACTCATAAAAGCCATAGCCGAGCGCGCCCATACCTGCGGTTACGATGAGCGCTGTCTTGAGTGATGAACCACTGCCCTGCTCAGTATCGGCAGCAGCGGGAGAAGCGAGCACACTAGCACCCGCAAGGCTTTTGCGGCAGCGATTTGTTTCCGGATTGCGTTCGTAGCCTGACTCACACGGAACAAGTGACGACGCTATGCTCACCACTTTTCGGCAGCGATTCGTAGCTGGATTTCGCTCTTCACCCTCATCGCATGGCGTCAATGAAACGCTTGCGAGCGTCGCAATAGAGCGACAGCGATTCGTGACCGGGTTTCGCTCCTTGCCCTCTTCGCAGGTCGCAAGTGCGCTAACCGCCTCTTCGATGGAGCGGCAACGGTTCGTTTCGGGGTTACGATACTTGCCCGCTGGACATGCGGTCGGCTCGGGCAATACGTCTAGCTCCGCGAGTACTTCAGGAAATACGTTTGCTCCCGTTGGGTTTGGCGTACCCCACCTCCAGGTACTATCGCTTTCATCCAGCGCCCATGATCGATTGATAAAATCTTCGCTTCCGGCATCGGCATAGCTTGTCAGCGTTTCGTCATAACGCTGGATACCGTAGCTATCCTCGAGCCACAGATACCCGCCGCTGTTGGTAAGCGAAAGTAGCTCGCCATCGTCACGAAGCCGCATTAGCACGTAGCCGTCATGATGAGATGCATACGCCAGTGAAAAAGTATTCGTGACCGACTCGCTGCCGGTGTCTGTCCTGAGCCGATAATCAGGCAATGTCGTTATATCGAATCCAGGTAGTGCTTTTAGTTTTATAAAATCACCGCACGTCGGATCGACCGAAAACGGCTCGCAAGCTTTTGCACGCGGCGACACCTCGACGATACGCAGCAGTGGGGTCATCGGAACCTGATAGAGCAAGTCAGCGTACAGGCTTCCCTCAAAGTTCCCGAACGTCACAGAGCTATAGCCGGTTGAGGTTTTGCCGCGCTGCTGAATACTGTTGTTCGTTTTTAGTACCGCTGGACCGCTTGCTGGTGCGAACCCGGGCAGTACTACTGCCAGTGAGTTTAGCGTAACCGGTGACGGCATGAGCGTCGGAGCAAAGTGTCCGACCGCCGCATCCGAAAGCAGCCCCTCCGTCGATATGAGTACGTGGCTGTGTGGTCGCATCAGCCCTGATAGTGACATTGCTTCATATGTCTGACCATCTCCTGCGTAACCGTATAGGAGTCTACCACCCTCAAGTGAAATAACTTCGCTTGAGTTGTTGTATAGCTGCACAAGCTCGAGCGAACTATCATTTATCAGATACGCTGTGAGCAGAATAGGCGAATTCGGCAGTGACTGCGGGGTCGGCTCAGGTATCGGCACTGCGACTATAGCCTGAGCATGCTGGGGAGTAGCTAAAAGCAGCAGCACTCCAACAAACACAACACCTACGGCAAGACGGTAGACACGGCTCATGCCGATATAATGCGCTTATGTATGTAATATTGTCAACGGTTTTTTAGTCAATCGTGATCGTGTCTGCGATATCAAAGTTAGCATGAGTTGCGACGACATCATCCAGATCATCGAGAGCATCCATCAGCTTCATCACCTTGCGAGCAGTATCTGTATCATCGATAATAATGGTATTCTGAGGCTGATAAATCAGCTCCGCAGACTCTACCGCCAGCCCTGACTCCGCAAGGCGCGCGCGGGCAGCATGAAGCTCTTTTGGATCGGTGTAAACGTACAGTTTGCCGTCAGATTCCTGAGCATCCTCAACGCCCGCATCGAGCGCGAGCAGCAGCGCCTCATCGGCATCGCCCTCGAATGTCACCGTGACCTGGCCTTTACGCGCAAACTGGAACGCAACACTACCTGGTTCGGCGATGTTGCCTCCGTTTTTAGAAAATGCATGGCGAACCTCAGGATACGTTCGGTTTTTGTTATCTGTGGCTGCTTCGACGAGCACCGCGATACCGCCCGGACCATAGCCTTCGTACATTACTTCATCAAGCTGAGCTGCATTTTTATCCTTGACCCTGTCTATCGCGCGCTGGATATTAGCGAGCGGCATA
>CAMPIR010000040.1 GCA_946886435.1 uncultured Candidatus Saccharibacteria bacterium
GCCATAAGTATACTACATACCCCTGTACACGAGGGCTGTTTCATTATATAATTTGACAAATGTCTGAGAAGTTAGGGAAATCACCCGAGAATAATTCTCGTTGGGCCGGTCGTCGTCTGCTCGGAAGGGCCGCGCTCAGTCTAGCTGGTGGCGCGCTGATAGCTGCGCCGTTTGCGGTTGCCAGCAGTATCAGCAATGCTGAGGTTCGTGATGATCTCGGCCCCGTGCCAACCTCGATCAGTCTGGCGCCTGGCTATAGCGCAGTTGACTTCGGCGTGCTCGGTACTGTCTACGATGAGTCCCTCGCCAGTGCGGGCCTCGGACTGCAGATCGAGATCGATGGGCCACCGAGCGTCTTCGAGAGCATCGACACGAACAACCCCGCCAGAGTAGTGAAACCACTTACTGCGCTCTATCAGGATCCTTCGAGTGCAATCGAGGGCTACAAAACGGCCATCGAGAGAGAAATCCGTCATGAACTACTCACTACCGAGCTACGAACGGCCGCAGCCCTCGGTGCGCTCGCCTTTATCTTGACTTCGTTTGGAGGCCAGATGTCACCGCGTGAACGAAAGCGCTACCTGGCCGCAACCTTTGGCGGCATGAGCGTACTATCGATACTCGCGGGTGCTCACGCTCTCAACGAGTGGCAACAGGATAATACGCTCCCCGCCGAAAGCTACGCCGTTACTGCGCTCTCAGGAAACGAACACGGTGCGATCACTGCCAGCAACCCGCTCCTTGCCGGCATCATAGACCGGGCTGCGCCGCTGATAGAGGAACAGAAACAACGTAACGAACAGGAAACTAACCGATTCGTCGCCTATGCGGAACGGAGTATCGACCAGCAGTTAGCTTTAGGGGAATTCGTCCCGCCAGAAAGCGACGAGACCCTTGTGCTCGCTCTGTCCGATCTGCATAGCAACCGTGCGATGATCGAGGTGTATCGCTACTTTGTCGACCAGGTCAACGATATGTACGGAGAAAACACCCTAGAACTTACGCTGCTCGTCGGCGATCAGACCTATGGTAGCGCCACCGAAAAAGGCGCCATCGACGCCATAGGCCAGATCAGCAGCGAGGTGTACGGTATCAATGGCAACCACGATGGCCCCCTGATAGCAGAGCAGGCCAGCTCTCAAGGCATTCACCTGCTAAACGGCGAGACCACAGAAACAACCGATGGCCTCAGCCTGCTCGGCGCTCCTGATCCGACGCTCACCAAACTCTCGGCGCTTTTTGGCTTCAGCGAAAATACTCTAAGAGATAGTAAAATTGGCGGACAAGAAGAACTCGGCGAGCTGCTCGCAGATGAGGCCGAAGAAACCCATCCTACTTTCGTGCTGAGCCATGAAGCCTACGCGCTCAAGTCGCTCCTCGGTAAAGATGATATTTCACTGTCAACGATGGAGCGGTGGCTATCGACCGGAGAAAGTCAGGATGTCGACATTCCGGCCAGTGCGGTCCTGTACGGCCACTGGCACCGGCAGTTCGACTACCGGGTTATTCGCGATGACGATGGCAATGGTACCGTCGTGGCTGAGCTCGGTACTGCCGGTGGTGCGTCCGGGGAGATGTCGCTCGGTAGCTTGTCATTTCCGTGGACAACCCCTGCCAAACAGGCCTCTGCGGTGCTCATACGTATCGACACCGACAGGCAGCTCGTTACCGGCATTCAGGAGATGGTCACCCGCACCAGTGGTGAAGTATTTCTTCAGACAGCCGAGACTGTCGCGCAGCCACGCGATCCTGACGAAGCCAAGGACGCCGCAGGCCGGGACGGTACGCAGGCCGCCAGTGACAAGCAGTCTCACCGCTGAGATAAGTCTTATTCCCAAAAAGAAAACCGACCAACCATAACGATTGATCGATTTTCTCCTGGCGGAGAGGGGGAGATTCGAACTCCCGGTGCAGGAAAACCGCACACCGCTTTTCGAGAGCGGCACCTTAAACCACTCAGACACCTCTCCGTATATTCTTAGTTTAACAGAGAGACTGTCCTACGCCGTAACCTGCTACACTAACATTATGCCTAGACTAAATGCATCCCTGGGCGCTATGCGCGCTATCAGCGTCGCAACAGCCACACTCATCGTACGCCCTGCGCTGATTATGATAGGGATAATCGTCGTGGCGTTCTATTGTCTCACCGCCTTTTTGGCGCTCTCGTTTAGCGCGTGGTGGTGGCTAATGCTTGTCGTGCTCGTGCCGCTCACGCTAGTGATACTTGGGATCGGGTTACTGATGTTATTCTTACTACGCCGACTTACCCCTCGAGGGCTACGAGCAGCGGATCAGGCAAAAGTCGACGGCTTTGCCCAAAAACTACTAGGCGTGGTCGAACGATCACGTTATTCCTATCCGGTAATCCTGTTCCTGATCGCCAAAGACATCGTCCGAAAGAAGGAAAGTAGTTTTCTCCGCAACATGATCGGTGACTCCCGGAGCCTCACCCGAGAGTTCGGTGAGATTTGTCGTTTGTTCGAAAGATAAGACACCACCCAAGAAAAAAGACCCATCGTTGAATGAGTCTTTTTTCTTGGTACACCCGACAGGATTTGAACCTATGACCTTTGGCTCCGCAAGCCAACGCTCTATCCAGCTGAGCTACGGGTGCATGTCGCAGCCTAAGCGGTACTAACGTACTACGAAGGCCACGCCTATAGTAGAAAGTACCTTCCCGCTTTGCAGCGAGAACAGGCGCTAGTATAACACAGCCGACAGAGGTGGGCAAATCCCTTAGAAATGAATTTTTTCGAGCAGCTTATCCATGAAATCGGGTTCGATCCGCTGCATCGGCAACGCTGAACCGAGAGTATCCACGATCCGTTCGCCCAGTTCGGGCGCAAAATACAGGGAGACTGCTGGCATAAACCGCTTGGTTGGAATGAGCCTAACGGAGTAAAACGCGCCTTCTTCGACAACGCCAAATGAACGAAACTCGTGCAGCCCGTAGGTTTTCTCTTCGATGCGAAGGCTCGTTACAGATAAAGCATAGTTGATGATACGCGGTGGACGACGAGCCATGACGATCAGCGCTATAGTCATAACGATGATAAGCGCAACGAACGTCCATGATTTGATCAAAAATATCGCCACGAGCACGAGAACTGCGGCGGCGGTGAGTAGCGCCATGATCCAGAGAGCACTTTTTTCGTTATGGATGTATTCAGATGCTTCCCAAGTAATCGGCTCACTGCTCGCAGCTGAGGCCGGGGCAGGCGCCGAAGCTTCTTCAACTGGCTCCGTATTCGGAACAATCGATTGATCCTCTTCGGGGTTCTGCCAGTAGTTACCTTGCTGCTCGGGCTGCATATTTCCACTATAGCACGAGCGGTATCGCGAGGAAGCAGAGGGACAATAAAAATATCCAGGCCATCAAGGTCTGGATATTTTTATCTGGCGGAGGAGGGGAGATTCGAACTCCCGCTTCAGATCTCTCCGAACTAACGATTTAGCAAACCGTCCCCTTCAGCCACTTGGGTACTCCTCCGTACAGCGGGAGCACTACTGTTTCCAGGTAGCTCCTGTATGATCCGCAATCTCGGGAACGGCATCCGTCGATTCATTTGCGTTTCACGCAGCAGCCACTTGGGTACTCCTCCACGCGCACTCTATTGTATCAGTTCCTAACGTGGCGGAGAGGGAGAGATTCGAACTCTCGGTACCGTTTCCGGCACGACGGTTTTCAAGACCGTTCCCTTAAACCACTCGGGCACCTCTCCATAAGGAACTCATTAGTAGCGCCAAGCCATTTTACCAGAGGTCAGCGTCCTCGTCGAGTACTTGGCGGGCGATAACCGCTACAGACACCGTTTTTGCGCCGTTATCCCTGAGGAGTTGCGCCGAGGCATGCAGGGTAGCGCCTGTTGTGTAGATGTCGTCGAGTAGCAGGACATTTTCCGGAACGGACCCCGCTAGCCGGAGCCCCTTACTGGCAGCCGCTAATCGTTCAGACCTCCCTAAGAAGTGTTGGGTATCGGCGTTATCACGAGCCAATGCTTGCGCATACCTGAGGCCACGCAGCTTGGCGAGCCGCTTTGCGATCATGGCCGTATGATCAAAACCTCTGACACGACGGTGCAAGGGACTAGTTGGGACGGGGACTATAACCATAGAGTCCAGTAAGACGGGGAGTCGAGCATCGAGAAGGTCCGCCGCCTCATAACCGGCTCGCCTGGCAGAAGAAAATTTGTAGCGATCTAGGAGTGTTTTGAGAGCCCCTCGACGCACCCCTACGAGCCATGCGGCAGCAAATGGTTGTTTCGTGCGGCACGCAGAACAGAGGTTGTCGCGAACGGTCGGTTTTAGGCAGGCGATACAACAGTCAAGCGGCTCCGAAATGATGTCGTACTTACAATTATCGCATAGCAATGACCCGTGATATCCACAACCACAACAGGAGTGAGGGGCAAGGATGGCTAAGAGGCTGTCTATCATTGTAGTTTTTACGTTTCCTGAGGCTATTATTGCAGATAATTGACAATTTGGGCTATACTATGTGGGACATACGTCAGTAGCCTACGAAGTGGAGGAATTTAGATGGCACGAGGACAGAAACAGAACGATGATTTGCTAATGGAAGACGAACTTGCAGCTGCATTTTTGACAGACGACGCAGCATCACAAGACGCACCAGCTAATAACACGCAAAGTGATGACAGCTGGGAAGAGGAAGAAGCGATGCCAGGTCAGCTCGCGGTTGATGTTTACGAGACCGAAGAACGGCTGATCATCAAAGCTCGCACAGCTGGCGTTAACAAGTCAGACCTAGATGTCAGCATCTCTGACGGCATCCTGACGATCTCAGGTACGCTCAGCAGCGGTGACGACTCAGCAGCAACACAGTGGCACATCCAAGAGTGTTACTGGGGTGAATTTAGCCGAACACTCGCACTGCCGGTGCCAGTCAAAGAAGACGAAGTTGAGGCTATCCTCAAGGACGGCGTTCTGACTATCGGCTTTACAAAGGTCAAGACGGAACAGGCTCGCAAGATCGAGATTATGTAGTCCATTTCGTAGGTGGGACGAAGACTCTAAAAGATACCGCTCGGATATAGGGCGGTATCTTTTTATTTACAGCAGTATAATCACACTTCTGGCGACCCAGAAGTGTAGCTGCTCCGCCAGCTTGGCGGGCTCTATTAGGTTGCGTTCGTACCAGCCAACGCCTGAGTCACAAAGTTGACCGCAGCATAGGCCAGGAAAGCGACGACGATACCGACGATTGCATAGAGAATGGTGTTTTTCGCAGCTGTCACCTGTGCTTGATCGCCGCCACTGATCACGTAGCGGATACCACCGATGATGAGCATGATGACGCTGATCGCACCAACGAGGAAGAGCAGGATGTTGGTAACTCGGCCAAAGATACTGTTATCGCCACCGAAGAGATCTGCGGGCTGTTGGTTACCGCGAGCACAGTCCGCCCCAGATGAGATAGAGAGGTTACTCGTGCTACATGCTGCCGATACTGTCGCGTCGCCAACAAATGACACGATACCAACGAATAAAAATATACTAACGCCGTAGTAGAGAAGGGTTTCGAGAGTTTGTTTCATACCCCATTTATACCATTTCTCTATCTGGAGAACAAATAAAATAACCCCGTCAAACAGGGTTATTTTATGGAAGTAACTAAAGCGAGCTCTAGGCGGTAAACGAATCCGTAACGAACTTGACCGCTGCGAATGCGAGGAAGGCAACGATGATACCGACGATAGCATAGAGGATAGTGTTCTTTGCGCTCGTTACCTGAGCCTGGTCACCACCACTGATCACGTAGCGGATACCACCGATGATGAGCATGATGACGCTGATCGCACCAACGAGGAAGAGAAGCACGTTCGTAACCTTGGTAAAGATACTCTCATCACCACCAAACAGTGTGGTGTTTTCCTGACCGTTACCAGCCGCACAGTCTGCGCCACTGCTGATAGACAGATTAGTCGTATCACAGTCCGCTGCGTAGGCAGGTGTCGCGACAAAACTAAGACCGAGTAGCAGTGCAGGCACGAGCAAAAGGCCCTGGCTGATCTTCTTGATAATTGATTTCATATGTTCTCCTTATGTAATTTCTGTATGAATATACGTTTAGTTATAGCAAAAAACAGCGCGCGGTGAAAGTCGGATCTATAGCTTGCTGACCACAAAGTTAACGATCGCGTAAGCCATGATGGCGACAACCAGCCCAACGATGGCGTAAAGGATCGTGTTTTTTGCGCCCGTAACCTGACCTTGATCACCATTACTCGTCACGTAACGGATACCACCGATAATGATCATGATGACGGCGATTGCACCGATGAGAAACAGCAGGATATCGACAATAGTCTTTATGAAACCGGTTAGCGCTCCGGCGTCATTGTCTGCACCCGTACCGCCACTTTTGTTAATACCTTTTTGCACCTGACACTTCGGGGCGTCCGGGGTTGCGCCACAGTCAGTTGCCGCCTGGACCTGTAGTGCGCCGGCAAAAACGAGGCCTCCGGCGAGGCCGAGCGTAACGGCAAGCAGGGCAGCTTTGGTGCGGATAGTTCGAATGATTTGATTCATATGTTTCCTCTGTGCCTTTTTATTTACAGTCTCGATACGACAAAGTTAACGATCGCGTACGACATGATAGCGACTACGAGACCGACGATCGCATAGAGGATCGTGTTTTTTGCGCCCGTAACCTGACCTTGATCACCATTACTCGTCACGT
>CAMPIR010000041.1 GCA_946886435.1 uncultured Candidatus Saccharibacteria bacterium
GACGACCTGTGCGAGGTATGCTAGACGCTGCGATGCTTCTGAGCCGCCAAATCCCTTCAGCTGTGGGCTCTCAGATACTTTTGGTGCGGTTATCTGGACGAGAGAGATGGTACCCTCAGGATCCCAGAGGCGGTTACGTGGTTTGAAAAAGAACTTGATCATAGCGATCAGGTAGGTTTCCATCGGCTGGTCTTTACGAAGTGGCAGTGCTAGCGCGAGAAATGCCACGATGATCGGTGCCGGGATCAGGATCAAGCCGATAAATATCTGCCCAAGTAGCCACGCCATAAAGATACCGAGGGCCGCCACGATCAAGTAGATGAACTGACGAAAGCTGAACGGTCCGATCAGTTTGTCTTCGGCTTCAACATCTTGGGGTACTTTATAGACTGCCATAGGCTAAGGCGTTCCTCCCCCTCCTCCGCTAGGGCCAGGATTAGGCGGCACTGGAGGCGTAGTAAGCGGACTGGTGTTTTCTTTGAGGCTATCCCAAGCTTTAGAGGATGGATCAGCAGGGTTAATACGATCGCTTGGGTTTATCGTAACGTTATTTGCACGCGCATTGAGCATTGCTTGAGCTGCCGCAGTCTGAATTTGTGACTTGAGATTATCGTCGTTCAAAATATGGCTTGCTTGAGCTGGAGATATAGTTTGCAATTTGTTGTACATCGCCTTATCGTCCAAAGAAGTTATCTGTTCGTATGACATACCACCCGCACCGGCAAGACTCCAAACTCCTTGGTTTGTCATGTTTCCCTTAACGACGTCTGCGCGCTTATCGTTAGCTATGCTGTAAATTGCTTCTTCCATATGCTTTTGTGCCTCGGCGCCGTTGACCGCATGTTTTGAAATCATCTCTGCAAACTGAGACCTACCGGGACCACCCTTTGAGTATGATCTGCGCAGAATAGCTGTTGCAGTTTCATGATCACCCGCACTAGCAGCTTCTTTATACGCTTCATCGTACATTCCTAAAGTTTGATCCAAGGTAAGTCCCTGTTCTCTATGTGTTACGAGCTGCTCAATCGCGGCACTTCGCTTCCTTGACTCCTCATTTTCCTGAGATATTGCACCAGCGCGTGCCCTATTTAGCTCGGCCTGAAGGTTTGTCGCTCCACCGGTATAGCGTGCTGCGCTGCGGCCTCCTAGCTGCTGTGTAGCAAATCTTTCACCTGCTCGCGTCTGAGCCTCCTGCTTAGCTCGAGCCCTAATAGCACTTTCTTTGAGCGGATCACCATTTGCGGCGCTCACATCGACTGAAGCTTCATCAAAAGGCGCATTTTCCCCCGAATACATATTTGATAAATACCTTTGATTGACACGGCCAGCCCTATCCTTTGCCCGGGCGTATCTATCTTCCTTATTTGCCTTTCGCCGGTTATAGGCGGCGAAAGCACCAGTTGCTCCAACCGAGGGGTCTAGGTTTCGACCCTTTGCCTGATCTTGCTTGAAGTCGCGGTAACCCTCTGCCTTCTTGCGTAGGTTATCAAACGGTCCCTTGCTCGGGTTGTTTATGACTCCAGCGAGGCGACCGATAGCGCCTCCACTGAACTTGACGATGTACGGCACCCCAAAGAGCGGGATGAAGAGTATGCAGACTGCCGCGATGAGCTGGAAGAAATCAATGCCATCAGAAGTCGTACTGCTGGTGAGGACAATGTTCGCGGCGAGCTGACTCCCAGCGAAAAGCGCTGCGATCAACGGGAACATGACGAGCATCGTCGTAAACGTGTTTTGCCACAACTGGAAGTACTTCTGGGTATTTGGCAGGATAAAGGCGACAAAAGCTAAGGGCGCGAGTGCGATCAGCAGGATGATGATAACCTGCCGGGCTATGAGGATAGCGACTGCTGTAACTACCGCAAAGAGCGCGGTCACGAGGAACGGCAAGATAGCGGCCATGGCGCCAACGACGCCGCCAGTGCCGAGCACTGCAACGACACCCCCATAAGCTGCTCCGCCTGCCAGTAGCGCACCGATGACTGTTTGCCAGCTCAGTACATTGACATCGACGTTTGACCCCGAGTGCATGGCCTCGAACAGGTTAGCGATACTGACGCCGACGATGTTCGTGATATCAAGAGCTATTTGGCAGAGGAAAAATGATAAGTTAACCAGGATCGCAGCTGCGATAACCCGAGGCAAAAGTTTTTTGATGCCATAGCTCGACAGCCCGACCGAGGTTGCTTGTGAGAAAATGACCACAAAAAATGCGATAACGAACAGGACGTTTGCGATATCGCGGAATTTGGTCCAGGTGTTATAGAGCGGTCCGCCTATCTCGACCGTTGTCGGCTCGATGATGAGCATATTTTGAATAGCTGCATAGGCCATGTCGTTAAAGCTCGCGATAAAGTTTATCGCTGGGCAGATGATCCAACCGAGCGCTCCCGCCGAGCAGACTGGTTCGTTGCTGCCGCCGGTTGTTTCGGTGCCGCCGATCGTGCCCTCTCCTGGAACATCATCTGGGTTGGCGATATTGTACGCTTTGACATAGTCAGACATGTCTTTGTCGTAGTCCCAGGTCTTTTTCGCCATATCGCTACAAGTGACGTTTGAGACGTTTTGCATGTCGTTGTTGACGTAGATATCGTCAACTTTATCGGTTTGATCTCGAGAAAGGCTATATACATTGCGAACGATCTCACCCGTCCCTAGGTCGATATCGTTAACAACAACTTTCCGCTTATCGGCGTTGACATTGTTTTCGTCAGAGGAGTCGTACGGTCCTATGAGTTTGGCGCCACAAAACTCAACGAGAGAGCTCCGGTAGACGTGGTACATCATAGCGGGTGACGGCGACCAAGATGCAGGGTTTTCGGCATGTTCCTGGTAACCGGTTTTGAACTGCTCGACTTGTCGTGCACCTTGATCGAAGGCGTCGCTATCCATGTCGAACTGATCGCCACTGCCAGTTGTACAGCCTTCAAAGTTACTCTCTGTCTTACTGTCGGAGTCGCCACGTGAAGCCATCGGTTGAACCGAACAAAACGCCGCTACTGGGTTAGCAAATCCGATCTTACTAAGTGAGTTTCGGACAAAAGCCTCTCCCGCATCGCCGTCACAGCTCACTTTCCCGTCTGGGTTCAGATAACCGAGCGCGGCACTACCGCTGTCAAAGATGGCGCCTTTTTCGACGTCGTTATAACTGTTCTTTCCGATGTCGTTGTCGTTAAAGCACTTCGTAACGGCGCGCAGACGCAACCAGCGCTCTGTCTGTGAAGCGAGTCCATCATTGCTCGTTCCGGTAATAGCATCTGCGCTTACAGGAGCATTTAAAAAACCCACTGCCGTGAGAGTGGCGAACAACGCAACGACAAGACCAGCGTTCAGGAGCTTTTTTGACGCCCACGAATTCATACCTATAACTATATACCAGCACGGGGCTGGTATATAGGGCTTTTGCTAATTTTCCAAAAAGATAGTGCTTATTATCTAGCCGATGTTCCCGATATCAGCGATACCGGTTGAGTTGTATACCCGGATGTCACCCGCTGCATCAACCTGTAGCGTCATGGTCGAGCTGTAGTCGTTGTTGTACTTGCCGTCACCAGAACGGGTATCCGGCTGGTTTGTTACCCAGATAGTGTTGATGGCGGCATCAACGGTAGCGTTAGGCTCAAGCTGCATGTCTGCATTCGTAGTTGCTACGAGGTCTACGCGGGTTTCGGCATTTTGCTCTACCATAAACATCGCGCCGATCTGATGTCGTCTATCCCTCATCGACTCAAGCATTGCGTCGTAGTGAGGGCTAGTGACGTCGAAGAATGAACGCCCCATAGCTTCATAAGTAGCCTCCGTCTCAGGAGTAAAGACAACTTCGCCGAGTGGCGCATCGAGATCAGGCTCTCCGCTGTTGACCAGGACCGTAAGTCGGTCGCCCAGTGCTTCAAACGCTTCACCGACTGTTGCTGCTTCGGAAATATTCACAGGGTTATCGATAACATACTGCACCTGTTCTGGAGTCGCTTTTTTGTTGAGTCCTGAGATCACGGTCTCTCCCGTGGTTTCCACAGTGCCGGTTGTTTCCGGTGCCGGAGTCTCATTCTCGGCGATAGGTGCAGCGGAGGTTGCGGCCTCGTCCCCGGCAGTTGGTGTGGCTGAAGTTGAGTCGACGGGGCGTTCGGAGTCCCCAGTAGCCTGGTGTGCAGCAAAGCCGCCACCCGCCAGTACAGCACCACCTACAACACCGGCAACCCACTTCTTCCAGCCGGAACGACTCTCGGTATCTGCCGAGATGGCTTCGGTGGGCCTAGATTCCGTCTCTGCGCGCGGAATCCTGTCAAAATCAACACTCCTCGTGATAGGATCGATGGCGCTGGCGTCATCGGGGCTCTCCAGGTGCTCGTGAACATCTGCAAGATCCGCAGTAAAAGGTCGTACCCCTTCTGGATGTTCGGTTGTACTGATTTCGCTGGGTTTTTGTGTTTCTGGCTTGTTAGCTTCTGGTGACATGAGGTGGTTGTCCTTTGCGCTGTTTGTTGTGCCTGCCCGAGCTTTTTGCTATCGGGAGTATGTTTATCACAATACACTAAAACCGCTGAAAAAGCAATAGCGGAATGGTTTTTTGATTGAATTATCCCCTAGACTATGGGATAGTTTAGACAAAGAATCATATATTAAAACGGAACCATATGAATAAAACCAAAACACTCATCCTCGCCGCCACTCTCGTACTAGCGGGCACTCTTTCGCTCATGCAGACAACGTCAGCATCCGCTCTTTCACGGGCGGAACAAAGAGAATGTCGTGATACATGGCAGGGTTCATGGAACGTTGATTCCCAGAAGGATGAAAACTATAAGAGCGATGCCGGCGACTGTAAAACGACCAACGGCGGTAACTGCGTCAGGACAGAGCGAAGACTCCCGGATGAAAGTGATAGGCGAGCTACGGTTGAGTGTAGTGTTGACGAAAGTGAGACTGAAACTAACACAGGTGGATCAAGCTCGGTTACTGGGGGCGAATCGATAAATGGCTGTGAAGACATAGAGAGCCGTAGTGGTACTAGTATCATCAAGTGTGACAATAGCGGTAATCGTAACCCGATCGAAAATCTGCTTCTTCAGATCATTAACTTCCTCGCCATCGGTGTCGGTATCGCAGTCGTTGGCGGTATCATCTGGGGCGGTATCATGTACGCTAGCTCAAACGGTGACTCCGGTAAGACAAAACAAGCCATCAGTATAATCGTTAACGCCATACTAGCCCTACTTCTGTTCATGTTTATGTACGCAATCATTAACTTCCTGATACCTGGCGGCCTCTTCAGCTAAGTATTGACCGCGCGGCATAAATACAGCATGATATAACCTAAGCACTATGCAAAAGATAAAAAAACATTTTCAGTACGCATTGCTCGCCGTCGTAACTATGTTTACGATGAGCCTGGCTTCCCCGTTGGTGGCACCCGCTATGGCTGCCAGTAACAACTGCAAGGACACAGTACTTACCTTTCCAGCATGGTATAAAGGCGTCAACGACAAAACGCCTGCATGTAACTTACAGATAGATAACCTCAACGACATCTGGGTTATCGTTATGAACGGTATCGAAATATTGTTGCAGGTGGTCGCCTACGTCTCAATCGGGTTTATTATCTGGGGCGGCTTCAAATACATCAAAAGCGAAGGTGACCCTGGTAAGATATCTGAGGCAAAGATGGCTATCATCAACGCAATCATCGGTCTCGTTATAGCGCTTATATCGGTTGCACTTGTTCAGTTTGTCCAAGGGAATGTCATCCAATCATGAGTATTATGAACGCTATCACTACTGTCGCTGCCTCTATCGACGCCCAGTCGGTCAATATACCTAAGGCGGAGATAAATGACGCCCAGTTCAGTGGGCTGATCAGCCTGGTCTTCGGAATCGCGGCCATCGTCGCGGTTATCTTTATCGTTCTCGGTGGCATGAAATACACGATGTCCCAGGGTAACCCCGGAGATCTCGAAAAAGGTAAAGATATGATCGTCTACAGTCTGGTCGGACTGGGGATCGTCATCTTGGGATTTGTTATATTCCAGGTCGTCACCGCTAACCTATTTGCATAGAAAGGAAACTATATGTTCACAAAGATCACTAAACAGTTACGGATGTTCATCGCAGCGTTTGCCCTGCTCGGAAGTTTAACCGTCGGGGTAACGCAGACACAGGTTGCGGTAGCTGCGCCTGTGGACGTATTGTCCAAATGTACCGCCGGCGGGAGTGAGGTATGTAAAGGTACCGACAAAAACTCACTCTACACAGTCATCGGCGCTGTCGTAAACCTACTGATCGTCATCACGGGCATCATCGCGGTCATCATGATCATCATCGGCGGTATCCGTTACACGACGTCGGCTGGTGATGCCGGTCAAACCAAAGGTGCGCGCGACACCATCATCTACGCTGTTGCCGGTCTGGTTATCGCTATCATGGCGTTTGCAATCGTTAACTTTGTACTATCGAGAATATAAAAGGAGAATAGGATGAAAAATATAAAAACCACACTTCTCGGCCTGCTGTTGCTCGTCGGTATCGTCGCGGCACCGCTTGCGACAGTAAACGTTGCGAGTGCGGCCGGCAAAGCAGATGCGTGCGAAGGTATCGCGGCTATCGGTGGCGGAAATGCCTGTAATAATAATGCTGCTGGAGATGCGTTGCCAGCGTTTATCAAAGATATCATT
>CAMPIR010000042.1 GCA_946886435.1 uncultured Candidatus Saccharibacteria bacterium
GACGGTCTTCGGTCCAGACAGCAGTGCCGCCGCTGGCGGCGGTGTAGAGGCGGAGACGCATGTTGTAGGTGCCATTCTGCTTGATGTTGCCACTTGGGTCAGCCAGGCGGCCCTGGAAGTTCATGCGGGTGGGGACGGTGGTGAGAGCGGAGGCTTTCGATGGCTCCTGCCCCATATACGCGAAGGCGCCGACAAAGATAGCTGCAACCACAAAAACTAATCCGAATAGGTACGGATACGTACGGATCACTTTCCTCTTGGCTACCGCTAATGGCATGTTCGTTTCCACTCGTTTTTATTTTCACTCATCTGCTCTCTAGCGTGAGTGTCTCTAACAGAGCTGATTATAGCAGATAACTCTTATGGTTGCCCTTAATCCTATGAAAAATAACACACCTTTTATCCCCGGTCATACCAAAGTTTTCCACGTGGGTTATGAGCAGTATCGTGCGTTGTTTATGCACATGGTGATATATGGCGCACGCGTCATGACTATTGACAATATAACGTGTATATGCTAATATAGAGACATGGACAAAAAATCCACCACAGCTCCCCGGAGCCAAACAACCACAGAACTCGATAAGTTTCAGCTATATTTTGAGCTGGTTCCTCTCGAAAAATCAGAAAACCGTAGCAAGCGTTCATAACTGACCGCTATCTCTACCCCTATAGACTGTACCAACACCCTACCCAGCCTACGCGAGAGCGTAGGCTTTTTTGTAGTTATCCGCAGCCAAAAGGTGGTTATCCACTAGCATTTTACACAGCGTTATGACAATATGTAGTCATGATTTGTATAAAATGTAGCTCAGATACCCGAGTAACCAACTCTCGCCCACATAAAAAAACACCGAGCGTATGGCGTCGGCGTCAGTGCACTGCCTGCGGTACGGTATTTACCACTACTGAGGTGGTTGCCGATGACAGCTACAGCTTTGGTGTTAAGGGCCCCGAGGAGACCGAAAGCTTCAGTCTGCCACGCCTCATGCTCAGTATCGTACGTTCACTGGAACACCGAAGCGGCAACGTAGCGGATGATGCCTACTGGCTAGCCCACACCGTCGCGCAAAATATCCAGGCTACGGCGACCGATACCATCACAAGCCAAGCACTCGCGGAAGCGACATGGGAAGTTGTATCGCATTTTGATGCAAGCGCGGGTATCAGCTATGGTGCTCGGCACCAGTTGATCACAAATATTGCACAAAAGCCCCGTCGGGGTCGCCCACGAACTAGCCGCCGTATCGGCTAGGACTTTGTAGTACCGTCGGACTGAACAACTGCTTTGTCGGTGACGTCAAAGCGATCGAGGTATTTGCCGAACAGTAGTCGCGTCTGGGAGTAAAGGGCTGCGGCCGAACCATAGATGATACTCGTGATCGGCATCAGCACCCACTGGATGAGCATCAGGAAGTTGCGTCGTCGTTTGTAGCGTTCTGGTCGAGGCGGCAACATCCGAAACGACAGGAACACCGTGATGAACAACCCTATCATCGCGAACTGCTGCAGACCACTGGCGATAGTTGGGAGCTGGTGTGCTACGAGACTACGGTTTGACTCGGGGTTTATAAACAGTGGACCCCAGGCACCGAACAAGAGAATGAACGACACGGTCGCCCAGCTCACATGGCCCTCTAGCAACCGGAGGAATTTGGCTATACCGTCACCGAACGGTACGGTACGCTCACGGGTGAACACTTTTTCGGCTACGTACGGCACATCAGAGGCTCCGTAAGCCCAGCGTCGGAGCTGAACAAACTGAGCCTTTAGTGTCTTTCGATAGGTGTCGGCGAGCACGGCATCCTGATAGATCGGGACATAGATCGGGACGACCTGATAATGCCCGTCGAAACGGAAGTAGCTTCGCCAAAACTGATGACCATCCTCAACGATGGTTCGAACGCTCCAAAAATCCATATCGATAAGCGCCGCCATACTCTGTGAATGGGCGGCGAAGTTCCTGAGCATGTGCGGGCGCAAGGATACGATCAGGTTCCAAAACGAGTTACCGGTAGCGAGCACTCGCATCGGCGCCGGAACGTCCCATATATTGTTCATAAACAGCGCCAGTGGTTGGAACGCAGCATAACGTGGCTCCGGATGAACAAGAAACTCGTATGTGACATACGAAAAATACGTCTTATGCGGACGATTGTCGCTATCGAGCGTCGTTACGAGTACGTTCTCGGGGTCGATGGAGAGTTTCTCTAGCTCGCGTTCGAGCTGGCGGCCAGCAAAGGTGATGTTACCGCCCTTGCCGACGACCTCATTTGGCATATCGGCTGGGTGGCTGACGATAAAGAACTTGAAAAACTTGCTCTCATATTTCTTCTGCAGGGCTTTAACTGCCTCGGCGGTGCTCTCTGGACCTCGGGCTTCATAAGCAATAGTCAGGATAATGCGCTTTGGGTCGTAGTCACCCTCGAGAACAGCCTGGATAGTCGGCTCGAGCACATCGCGCGATTCGTTATAGGTGGCGACGATAACGGCGTTATAGATGTCTGATGGCTTGCGAGCATTGACCGTCGCCTCAAGCTGTTCGAGGTTGTGCTGGTGTACCTCGTGGCGCCATGAACTCTTATACAGACCCCCTAGTAGAGCCTCAGCCGGATTCTCGAGGTCGTGCAGTCGGCCTTTCCAGTCAATCTTTTGCGCGCGCTGTAGCGTGTTATACCCCTGTATGGTGCGGTATGACATGCCGATCGTCTTCACAAACCAGATAATGATAAAAATGATGATAAAGGTAGCGCCGTAGATCGGGCTGATGAAGCTAAGCAGTATAGGAAGCAGTATGATCAGGTAGCTCAATATCGCCGGGAGCATCTCAAAGAAACGGTAGAACTTTGTGCGCTTGCCTAAGGGAATCTCGAGGTCGGTCATCGTCTAGACTAGATCCGCCACTTGGAATATAGCCGCAACCGTGACGATCGTCATGAGCAAGATAACGACGCTCAGCCACTGAAACGCGACCGCAAAATTGGCGCTTTTTTTCTGGTATAGCTTGAGGCTGATCAGGATGTTTACCAGGTAGACAGACAGGCCGAAAACCATAAAGGTCAGCTGGTAAAACCACTGCTCACGGTAAAAGTTTGTGATCCCGAACGAGCTATAACGAACAGGTACCTGGAGTTCAGAAAAGCGGATATTACTCGCTCCTAGCACCAGCAGGATAATAACGAGGATTGCGCCGATAACGAGCGGCGTCAGATAGGTACGGTTTTTTATAGAACTTTGAAAGGTTGTTCTCATATATGGTCTTTAGTATAACGCTTGCGATGCTCTAATGCGATTCTTCAGATGAAAATCATACGTGGAGCCACCTGCCGGGATCGAACCGGCGACCTTCGCGTTACGAATGCGATGCTCTACCAACTGAGCTAAGGTGGCAGCTATGACTACTTTATAGGGTAGGCATTTCCAGGCACAATTATACCAAACTATCCAGCGATGTCTCCCCTGTTGCGCCGAAGGGCAAAATTTGCTAAGATTGCTTGGTTGAATTCGCTTTACGAAGTTAAAATCACATTGAGAATCTCTCTGTGTGCGCCCGTAGTGAAGTTGGCCTATCACGCCTCCCTGTCACGGAGGAGATCGCCGGTTCGAATCCGGTCGGGCGCGCCAAGAAAGCTTCTCAATGTTTCTAAGGGGATTTGTCGACCCGAACCGACGATGCGCTAGAGCTTGTCGACGTCGATGTATTCTTTGATCTTGTCGGCCTTTTTGACCGCTTCGAACCGTTTATCAAGCTCCGTGAGGCCAATCTTTATCTGTGCATAGTGGACAGAGGTACTGGTCTTTTCGATCAGCTTGATGATGTAGTAGCCATCACTTCCCTTGAACGGACCCTTTACTTGACCGGCGCTCATCCGCTTGGCTTCGGCTATCAGTCCGTTTACGTCCTGGTTGTCAAGCGGTAGCGAACCAACGCTGCCTCCATTTGGTACGGTAGCGACATCATCGGAGTGCTCCATAGCGAGCGCTGCAAAATCAGCGCCAGGTGCGGCAGCTTTCTTTGCAACAGACTCGGCGCGCTTTTTGGCGGCGTCATCGATAGCGAAGCCGACCTTTTGTGACAGGAGACGGGCTTTGACGATACCGCGGTATTCATCGAGTGACCAGTCATAAAAATTACGCAGCACCGTCTTTTCATACGCCTCAAGACTAATCGACTTACTGTTTACCGTCCGGGTAATAAAATCATCGATCTCTGTTCGAGAGACCGTGATGGCGTGCTGGCGCGCAAGCTTGTTAACATAGGCGTCTTTGATGGCGCTGTCGAGCTCTTTACGCTTGTAATACTCGGATTGGCGTTTACCATCAGCACTCTTGAGGTTAATCTGATCCTGCTGAACCAAGGAAAAGATATCACTACGGTATTTGCGCAGGTAGTCGCTGTAACGTACGTTTTCACCATCGACACTCGCTACCGGAACCGGCACGAGCTGGGTGAGGCGGTACATGAACTTTGAGCTGGACTGCTGAACATACAGGAAGTACCAGCAAAGCGCAACGAGCAGCACGATAGCCGCGACAGCGATTAAAACACTGTTGAGCACCAGCTTATGCTTTGCATACTGGACTGGGTACTTGAACTTGCGCCCACCGGCGAGAATCTGCTCACGGTGTTCAGCGACGGTCTCGTTAGTTATCCGGCTCGGTTTATCTTCTGTTTTATCGCGCTTGCGCAGTTTAGCTATCAACTTCTTCATAGTTTTCCGTAGTTTTCTGCGAACTTGTCGTTGCCGTGACGTCCTGCAGTTTGTTATACACGTGGTTCGGGCGATGAATGAGATCAAGAATAAGATCACCGACGTAGGTCTGAACGATTATCGTACCAAACCCAAAAAGCTCACCACTGAACCCAGGAATAGTATAGCTTATGTTTTGGATCTTTGACACCGGCAGGTCGATGACGCTTTTACCGAATAATCCCTTCTGAGTACTCTGGCGAAGGCGCTGGTTTGTCAGGATAAATATCGTAAAATACCAGCCCACCCAGTGGTAAGCGAACAGCAACAAACCGAATCCGAGACCGCCCAGCGCAATCCAGAGATACAGTAGTTCACCGGGGTTGATGAGTGTCGGGATGCTGGCTAGTACAAACGGTATTAGAATCGAATAAAACCCTTTGCGAAGCGCAATGATATGACGGCGAAAGACCAGAACGACTTCTTCGTCTTCGCGTTGGCCGTCAAATGATAGTTCCATAGGTCTATCATACTAAAAATACCGGTAAAATCCGGTATCGTTTTCGCTGCCAGGGACGGGTGCTACTTCAGGACGCCTTTTTCATCCTCCGAAAACACCGCGAGCACCTTCATGAACGCCGTCAGTTCATCACGAGTGACCCCTGCATAGAGTGACTCGCGGAGTTTTTGCCGGACGTCCAGCTCGATCTCATTGACAAGACGACGGTGATCAGGCTTTATCTTTACGAACTTGGCTCGTTTATCCTTCTCATCCGCAGTCCGCGTTACGAAGTCACGTGCCTCGAGAATATTTACCGTGGTCGTCGCAAATGCCTGCGTGGTATCGAGCTGTTCGGCTATATCGGAGATGCGTACGCCACCCTTAGCGTCGTTGATAAGGCCCAAGACCATCCACTGCATCATGCTGAGCCCGTGACGCTTTAGGATCGCGTTCTTGTGCTGTTTTAGGTTGCGATACGCCCGTGCATGCAAAATAGACGCTTGGTAGCTGTATATCTGGCTGAGGTCTGGCGTGTCGTGTCTATGAGTCATAGTATCTTACCGATTATACATCCACCCACCCCGCAGCCATACGACCGCAGCGATGGGTGGAGTAAAATGTCGGTTATTACTGCTTGAACTTGTCGGGATTAGTTTTTACGATTCCACCAGACAACGCATCGGCAATACCATTCATTTGAGTTAGTGCTTCACGCTCAAGCTCATAAGAACGGGTAAAGTCACCGTCCTGGTACGCTTGGACTGATCGGTTCAGTAAGTTTTCATGCTCTTCGAGCAGGCCGTAGACAGTTTCTTGCGGCAAGCCTTCTATAGCCGTACTAAAGAACGTAGAGATCTCCTCCAGATATTCTTTGAGTTCAGTATTTGCGGCTTCCTTGGCGGCCTGATCATCGGCAGCTACGGCTCGGGCATAATCGTTCGAGGCCTTGATATGTTCAACGAACATTCCCGTGATCTGTTTTTGGGCTTCCTCACCATAGACACTGCCGACAGCTTCGGCTATCGCAACAGCATTTGCGGTCTGAGCCGATAGAGCGCCATCAAGCTCGGCCTGCGGGGCTTCATCAGCAATCGCCCGCGTAACGTCGAGGCTAGAACTGACATGCTCACGGAGCAAGTTGTTCATCCCTACCCTGATATCTGCTGCAGGACTGGTAATGACCATTGATGACTGCTGTGAGTTGTTGTTTGATGATGTCTCCATCATATCTTTGTTCATACCGAGTGCGTAACCTGCACCGCCGCCCAATACTAGTGCAACGATTCCTACGATCAGTGCCGCGCCGTGTGATGATTTATCCATAGTTCCTCCTTATTAATAGTGGATAGATAGTAGTATATATAATTT
>CAMPIR010000043.1 GCA_946886435.1 uncultured Candidatus Saccharibacteria bacterium
GCCTAATCGTTATCATCAGCCTCGTTGCCTATGTGGCTATCTGTCGTTTGATGAAACTTGAGGAAGCCCACCGGGTTATCGAACGCGTCCAAAGAATCGTTTTTAACCAATACCGCAGCAAGGACACTCGTACCTAATGGGTGATATACGCAACTTCTGCATCATTGCACATATCGACCACGGCAAATCAACGCTCGCTGATCGCATGCTCGAGATCACCGGAACCGTCCAGAAACGTGACATGAAGAGTCAGCTGCTCGACAGCATGGATCTGGAGCGCGAAAAAGGTATCACGATAAAACTAGCGCCAGTTCGGATGAAGTACGACGGGATAGAGCTCAACCTCATTGATACTCCCGGTCACGTTGATTTCAGTTATGAGGTTAGCCGTAGTCTCGAGGCCTGCGAAGGTGCCGTTCTCGTCGTCGATGCTAGTCAGGGCATTCAGGCGCAAACGCTTGCGAACGTGTATCTAGCGCTGGCTGCGGATCTTCGTATCATCCCGGTGCTGAACAAGATCGATCTTCCGGCCGCGGACGTACCGCGCGTCACGAAAGAACTGATCAACCTGCTCGGCTGCAGTGAGGACGATATCATCAAGATCAGCGCGAAAACCGGCGAAGGCGTCGAAGATGTGCTGCGGGCAGTTATCGAACAGGTTCCTTCGCCAAAGGGCACGACCGATGCCTCGACACGAGCACTTATATTCGACAGTTACTATGACGATTATCGAGGCGTTATCCTGTACGTCCGTACCTTCGATGGCGCGATCAAAAAAGGCGATACTATCGAGATGCTCGCTACCGGTGCTCATGGCATAGCCCTCGAAGTTGGTGCGCTGAGTCCTGGTATGACGGCGCTTGGTTCGATCGATAGTGGCGAGATCGGCTATGTCGTGACCAACCTCAAAACTACCCGTGACGCTCGGGTTGGCGATACGATCACCGTCAAGCGTGCTCATGCGACCGAGCCTCTACCTGGATATAAAGACGTGAAGCCGTTTGTTTATGCTGGTTTCTTCCCGGTCAGTAACGAGGACTATCAAGAGCTCAAAGATGCCGTCGAAAAACTCAGTCTGAGTGATTCGGCGCTTCAGTTCGAGCCAGAAAATTCTCCGGTACTCGGGTTTGGTGTGCGTATCGGCTTCCTCGGTATGCTGCATATGGATATTATCCGTGAACGTCTCGAACGCGAGTATGGTCTCGATCTCGTCGTGACAAACCCATCGACCGACTACCAGATCAGTATGACGTCTGGTGACGAACTCGATATCAAAAGCGCTAGTGATCTGCCTGACGTCGCGAAGATAGCCGAGATTCGCGAACCATGGATCAAGGGCGAAGTCGTCGTACCGACCGACTATGTAGGGGCGGTAATCCAGCTGATCGTGAGTAAGCGTGGCCGTCAAAAAAATCTCAGCTATATCGACGAACGAGCACTTATCAGCTTCGAGGCACCGCTGGCAAATCTGCTGACTGATTTTTATGATCAGCTCAAGAGCGTGACGAGCGGCTACGGCAGCTTTAACTACGAGCTCAGTGAATACCGCGTCGAAGATCTTGTCCGTGTGGACTTCTACGTCGCTGGTGAGATCGTCGACGCACTTTCAGTCATGGCGCACCGCTCCGAGGCGCAAAGCCTCGGGCGTGAAACCGTCAAAAAACTCAAAGAGGTGATTCCACGGCAGAACTTCCAGGTCGCGCTACAGTCGGCGATCGGCGGCCGGTTTATCGCCCGTGAAGATCTTAGCGCCTACCGTAAAGATGTCACGACTGGTCTGTATGGCGGTGACGTCTCGCGCAAGAAAAAAGTGCTTGCCAAACAGGCAAAGGGTAAAAAACGTATGAAACGATTCGGAAAAGTCGACATACCATCAGAAGCATTTACGGTGATGCTAAAGAGGGATTAAAAACGGTGGAATCTATGGGACGGAAATCAGAATTGTTTCAAAGAGTATCCTCGGTGCCATTTACGTATGACAGGAACAGTCACATGTTTCTGAGCGGGGAACAGCAAATTCCTGTTTCAGAGTTTTCGCCCAACGAGCTCGTTGACGTGGATACTCGCGTAGATGTTGCCGATGGACTACTTGCGTGGGGCTTGTTTCGTCCGTTTGTGCTACCAACGATGTATGACTGGATGGAGCAGAACCTGAACGATGAGCTGCTCGATGAGACGTTCGAGGTAGTGCGAGAATCTTTTGAAAGCGCTCACGAGCAGGCTACTGGTTTCGAGTTTAAGCGCGGCACATACAAACGTGGAGAAGGTGCACTGTTTGGCTTTGAAGCGCAGCGTGACCGAGGGTATCCACATATGACGCTTGGTACCATCGGTAACTGCGCGTGCCTCGGGGCGAGCTACACTGGTATTCCATTTGGCCAGAGTTCATGGGCAGAAAAGATTGTTGCCTATGAGTTTCACAACGCAGATACTCCTCAGCAGCAAAACAGTCTGCTCGCAGGTCTTGGACATATAGCTCACCGCGCTGCAGGAGAGCGAGCCTGACATGGACCAAGTAGAAGCCGCGATCCAAAACTACAAGATGTCTGACGGCGTGTCTGAACTGGTGCGCTCAACGAAACTATTGCTGATCGCCGGTGTTGTCGGGGGCGGCAAAAACACCGTTATCAACGAGCTGATACATGACGATAGCTACCACTTGATCGTTTCGCATACGACCCGAGCATCTCGTACCAACCATGGCATCGAGGAGATAAACGGCGTTGACTACCACTTCGTGACCCTCGAGCAGATCGAGCAGATGCTCTCAGATAAATCCCTCGTCGAAGCGAAGTATGTGCACGGCAATGTCTATGCGACGAGCGCCGCTGAACTGGCGTACGCGAAGGAAACAGACAAAGTCGCGGTAACCGACGTCAATATTCACGGTGTCATGGAATACCTCAACGTAAAACCTGATACGCATGCGATCTTTTTGCTGCCTCCGAGTGTCGAGACCTGGCTCAAGCGGCTCGAGCGCCGTTACGGCGATATGGACGCGCACCGTGATGAGATTGATAGGCGCCTAAAAACTGCTTATTCGGAAATCAAGCACATCCAAGCGGATGCGCGTTTTATTATTATCATCAACGATGATCTAGCAACTACTGTCGAGCGCATTGAAGGTGTCTTGGCCGGTGACAAGCATGAAACGAGCGAGTACGCCGACGCAGTGACCGAACATCTCCTTACCTATCTCGAGTCACACCTTAGCACTCATTGACGTAGAGTGCCAAAATACGTTAAAATGGCTCTATGACTGAACGCCAGACAAAGCTGCTGGGAGCTATCATTGAACAGTACGCGGAAGTCGCCGTACCGGTTGGTAGTGTGACGCTCGCAAAGCTGTTCGGTGTTTCATCCGCGACCATTCGTGCCGAGATGGCGCGGCTCGAAGATTTTGGTTTCATCACGCAGCCGCACACGAGTGCCGGACGTATCCCAACCGACAAAGGTTACCGTTTTTATGTCAATGCACTAAATGAAGCCCGCTCTGACGATCTGATTACCGCTCCAGCGCTCATCGATCGAGGTACGCGCGCGATCGATGCCCGCGTTGCGACGCATACGAACAGAACCGATCGAGCGATTCGAAGCGCAGTCGATAGTCTCGTTGAGCTGACCCACAACCTCGGTCTTGCGACGATCGGCGACCAGCTCTATATGAGCGGCATGGGCAACCTCTTTTCGCAACCTGAGTTTGCGGCAAATCCACACAACGTCCAACAAGTAGCGAGGCTGCTCGATAATCTCGAGCCATGGTTGCGTGAGGCTGCGCCAAACGAGCCGCTCAACGTCTTTATCGGCGCAGAGAACCCGATCGGCAAGAGCTCGCAGGCGAGCCTTATCATCAGTCGGTTCCGCTCGCCCTATAGCGATAACAGCTATATCGGCGTGCTCGGACCAACCCGTCAGGACTATGCAAAAGTAATGCGTTTGGTTCGCCATACCGGAGCCATGCTTGAGGAGGTTCTCTAGCTATGAATATCATCCAGTCACTCGTCGATGGTGTCGTTGAGATTATTAATGCCGTTATCGATGGCATCGTAACCGTGATTAACGCAATCGTTGGTGCTATCGTAGATATTTTGCAGGCAATCATTAACATTTTTTAAGTACAGTAGGTAGATTTTTATGGCAAAGAGCAAGAAACAACAAGAACTAGAACAGCAGGTTGGTGAACTGACTCAGGACTTGCAACGTGTTCGTGCTGATTTCGAGAACTACCGCAAACGAGTAGAGCAGGAAAAGGAAATGGCTCGTGCTGGCGGTAAAGTCGGTGCGATTATGCAGCTGTTTCCAGTCATCGATAACATCGAACGTGCTATCTCGCACAGGCCCGAAGATCTCAAGGATAACGCTTGGGCTGATGGCGTAGCGAAGCTCGTTAAAAATCTCGAAAAATCACTCGCTACTATGGGCGTAAGTCGGATCGATGCAACTGTCGGTACGGCATTTGACCCAAATCTCCACGAGGCTGTTCAGTTTGATGACGAGGCGGAGGGTGAGCACGAGGTCGTGGCCGAAGAGCTACAAGCCGGTTATAAGCTCGGGGATGAGGTAATGAGGCCGAGCATGGTCAAGGTAACCCGAAACTAACGACTTTTCGTCAAAAAGCTATAACTCACCTCTATAAATAACGAAACTAGCACTCTTGACATGAGAGTGCTAGTTTCGTACTATAGGAGTAGCGTTTGGCACTTTCCTGCGAGGAGTGCTAACGGAATTATCAGAAATTTCACTCATTATATTGGATCAAAAGGAGAGCATACATGGGTAAAATCATCGGAATCGACCTCGGTACCACAAACAGCGCCGTTGCGTATATGGTGGCGGGCAAACCGGAAGTTATTGCTAACGTTGAAGGTAACCGAACCACACCGTCAGTCGTGGCTATCAACAAAAAGGGCGAAAGACTTGTCGGGCAGGTCGCACAGCGCCAACGTGTTACGAATGCAAAGAACACAATCTATGGTGTTAAGCGCCTGATTGGTCGCAAGTTTACCGATAAGGAAGTTCAAAAAGACCTCGGTATCATGCCGTACGAGATCGTCAAAAAAGGTGATGGCGTTGCGGTCAAGATGGGCGACACGGAGTACACACCAGAAGAAGTTTCTGCGATGATTCTTTCAAAACTAAAGAGTGATGCTGAAGCCTTTCTCGGCGAAAAAGTTACCGAAGCCGTCATCACGGTACCGGCGTACTTTGATGACTCACAGCGCCAAGCGACCAAAGACGCCGGCAAGATCGCTGGCCTCGAGGTAAAACGCATCATCAACGAGCCGACCGCGGCCGCTCTGGCCTACGGCCTGGACAAGGGCAAAGAGGAAAAGATCGTGGTCTTTGACCTCGGTGGCGGTACCTTCGACGTGTCCGTCCTCGAACTCGGCGATGGCGTCTTTGAAGTAAAGAGTACGCATGGTGATACCCACCTCGGTGGTGAGGACTTTGACAACCGTATCGTCGATCATTTCCTCGACGAGTTCAAAAAACAGGAAGGTATTGACCTCAAGAGCGACAATGCCGCCCTCCAGCGTCTCAAAGACGAGGCTGAAAAGGCAAAGAAAGAACTCTCAACCACAAATGAATACGATGTAAACCTACCGTTCCTGACCGCAGATGCTGATGGGCCAAAGCACTTTGAGTACAAACTTACCCGCGCCAAGCTGGAAGAGCTCGTTTCCGAGCTGATCGAGCGTCTAGCAGGTCCTGTCGAAAAAGCCCTCAAGGACGCAAAGCTCTCAGCGAGCGACATCAACGAAGTTGTTCTTGTCGGTGGTATGACCCGAATGCCTGCAGTTGTTGAGAAAGTAAAGAAAATCTTTGGCAAGGACCCGATGCAAGGCGTCAACCCTGATGAAGTTGTTGCCGTTGGCGCAGCTATCCAGGGCGGCGTTCTGTCGGGTGATGTCAAGGATGTGCTGCTCCTCGACGTAACGCCACTTTCGCTGGGTATCGAAACTATGGGTAGCGTGACGACCAAACTGATCGAACGCAATACGACTGTTCCAACCAGCAAATCTGAAACCTTCTCAACCGCTGCTGATAACCAGCCGCAGGTAGAAATCCACGTCCTCCAAGGTGAGCGAGAGTTCGCAGCCGATAACAAGAGTCTCGGTAAGTTCGTACTCGATGGCATCGCACCGGCACCTCGCGGTGTTCCACAGATCGAAGTTACCTTCAATATCGACGCGAACGGTATCCTCCACGTCACCGCCAAAGACAAAGGAACGAACAAAGAGCAGTCGATCACGATCCAGGACTCAGGCAATATGAGTAAGGAAGACATCGAAAAGGCACAACGCGACGCCGAGGCTCACGCCGATGAAGACAAGAAAAAGCGTGAAGCTATCGATGCTCGCAACCAGCTCGAGAACGCTATCTACCAAGCAAAGAAGATGCCGGATGAGTTCAAGGATAAGATCTCTGACGATGACAAGAAAATCATCGAAGAAGCGGTCAAGACGGCCGAGGGAGAACTCGAGAGTGATGACAAAGACAAGCTCGAAGCTGCCACCAAGGCTCTTAAT
>CAMPIR010000044.1 GCA_946886435.1 uncultured Candidatus Saccharibacteria bacterium
CTCGTACTTTGGGATTGCTGGGCTCGATACCTACAGCTTTAGTATCAAGTCCGCTACCGAAATCGAAAGGTTCAAAAAGCACCTCCATGACGAACTCACGAGCGAGCAACGTCTGGACAAGAACTACATCATCGTCGGCGCGGGACCAACCGGTGTCGAGCTAGCCGCTTCATTGACCGGTTACCTGAGACGGATCGGTAAACGTCACATGGTGAAGAACTCCCGCATACGACTATCTCTCGTTGAGGCCGCGCCCCGGGTGTTGCCACGTATGAGTGAGCGCTCGAGCGCCCTGATCACAAAGCAACTTAAAAAGGTCGGTGTTACCGTAATGACCGGCAAAAAAGTCGAGTCAGAAGATGATGACAGCATCATCATCAGTGGTACGGATATTCCGAGCAAGACTGTGGTCTGGACCTCGGGCGTAGCGAACCATCCGTTTTTTGCAGAGCATAGCGATATCTTTAAGCTCGCACCAAACGGGCGCGTAGAGGTTGATTCGCACCTCAGGGTTGATAAACACATTTATGTTATCGGAGACAACGCGAATACGCCCTACACTGGGCTGGCGCAGACGGCGATACATGATGCTCATTTTGTCGCCAAGGCTATCCGTGCAGATGTACGTAACCAACCACTACCAGAGTATAGGCCACGTAAACAGCCAGTTGTCGTGCCAGTTGGAGAAAACTGGGCATTGTTCGAATATGGTCCTCTGCGTTTTTCAGGCTGGTTGGGTTCGCTCGTGCTACGGGCAGCTCATCTTATGGGTTACCTCGATTTTTTTCCAGCCACGACCGCAGCGAGGATCTGGTTATCCAGTGATGAGCATGACGAGGCATGTTTCGTCTGTAAATACCGCTTCTGACCCCTGAAGCTTGTTTTTGAATCGGCGCCTCGATATACTAAAGCGTAAGCATAAACATGAGTGGGGGTGGGCGCGAAGAGTATTCGTGTGGTACAAAATGAAAATATTGATGCTCGGCTGGGAGCTTCCTCCCTATAACAGCGGCGGATTAGGCGTCGCCTGTTATCATCTCGCGAAAGCTCTTGCTGCCGAGGGCGCTGATATCGACTTCATCCTTCCACCGAGTGCTCAGTATGATGAGCCCGGTTTCATGAACGTTCTAAGGCCAACGTCTACCGCCAAGACGTATTCTTTCACACCCGGACACAACCCGTACACCGATGATCTCGTCACGGTACGTGAGCTCCAGGTCGAATACGAACGGTTCGTTGAGGAATACGTCACGGTCAACAAACCGGCTGTCATTCACGCGAATGATTGGTTGACTCTGGGTGCTGGCTTACGAGCCAAAGAACGCACTGGCGTTCCCCTGATTGCGCACGTTCACGCCACCGAGTTCGATCGTTCTGGCGGTAGTCATGGCAATCCGATGATTCATGAGATCGAAGAACAGGGATTGTTAATGGCTGATCATATCGTTGCCGTCAGTAACGCGACTAAACAGACGATCATCAAGCGCTACGGTATACCGGCGGACAAGATCGAGGTGATCCACAACAGCTCAGAGGCTATGGTGCCGCATACGACGGAAATGATCCAGTACCGTTATATCGAGAGTCTCAAGAGTGAAGGTTACATCATCGTGACGACTATCGGTCGTCTGACAGTGCAAAAAGGCCTCACATATTTCTTGCATGCGGCCGCGGCAGCCCATAAGAAATATGAACGTTTCGTGTTTGTAATTTGCGGAGACGGCGAGCAACGAGGCGAACTCATACAGCTTAGTGCGGACCTCGGTATAGCTGACTCGGTGCTTTTTACTGGTTTTGTTCGCGGAAAAGCCTGGCGGGATATGTACAATCTCGCAGATGTTTTCGTCATGAGTTCTGTCAGTGAGCCGTTTGGGCTAACCGCACTCGAAGCGGCTCAGCACGATACTGCGATAACGCTGACTCGTCAGTCGGGAGCAAGTGAAGTGATTCGCCACACATTGAACTATGATTACTGGGACGTCGATCGGCTAGCTGATCAGCTGGTTAACCTGGCACTATCCCCTTCGCTGCGCCAGGATCTCTCGGAAAACGTCCGCCGTGAAGTTAGCCTGCTCTCTTGGAAGCGTGTTGCGGAGCAGTTCATGAATCGTTACAGCACCCTCAAAAAGGTTAGCGCATGAGTGGGCGGTCAATCATGCTCTATCTGCACGTTCATCAGCCCGATCGTGTGAGCCCCTATAGCGCTTTCGATATCGGTACGCGCCATGACTATTTCCGCGATGATGACGCCGTCAGTAACGAGGCGATATTTCGTAAAGTAGCCGAGAAGTCCTACCTACCAACCAACCGCATGCTCCTTGAGCTACTCAACACCCAGCCAAAGTTCTCACTATCACTCAGTCTTACTGGAACATTCCTCGAGCAATGCGAACGTTGGGGCGCGGACGTGCTTCGAAGTTTTCAGCAGCTCGTTGCGACCGGTCGTGTCGAGATCGTGGCCGAAACGTATCATCATAGCTTGGCATTTTTCTATAGTCGGTTTGAGTTCGAAAAGCAGGTTTTGATGCACCGCGAGAAGGTTCAAGCCCTGTTTGGCGTAAAACCCCGGGTGTTCCGCAACACCGAGCTGGCGTACAACAACGACCTGGCGCAATGGGCCGACGAGGCTGGTTACGCAGCTGTGATCGCCGAAGGTTGGGATGAGGTGCTCGGTTGGCGCAGCCCAAACTATGTCTACCGTCCGGTTCGCAGCTCACGAACCAGACTGCTACTGAAAAATTACCGCCTGAGTGACGATATTGCGTTTCGTTTCTCGAACCAACACTGGGCTCAGTGGCCGCTGACTTCTGAAAAATATATCGGCTGGCTCGATGCTATTGATGAGCGTGAGCCGCTGATCAACCTCTGTATGGACTATGAAACATTTGGAGAACACCAATGGAAAGAACATGGAATCTTTGACTTTATGCGCTCGTGGATCCCTACGTGGCTTGAGAATGATGATCACCAGTTCGTGACCGCAACTGAGGCGGCTCTCGGTAATGAGCCTGTTGATGAGGTATCGGTTGAGCGAACTGTCACGTGGGCTGATACAGAACGTGACCTCAGCGCCTGGCTGGGCAATAGCATGCAGCAAGAAGCCCTGCGTCACCTCTACAGCCTAGAGGAAGATGTTTTGCGCACTCACGACCTCCAGCTGATTGATGATTGGCGCAAACTGCAGACATCCGACCATGTTTACTACATGTGTACCAAATGGTTTACTGATGGTGACGTTCATGCTTATTTCAGTCCGTATAGCTCGCCGTATGATGCCTTTATCTACTTTATGAACGCCGTGCGTGACCTACGTTTCCGTTTGATGATCGCTAATTCGCAGGAGGATAACTAACATGTCTCGACCGATCGTACTTAGTAATGGTCATATGCACGTCGGCCTCAATACCTTCGGTCTCGTCCATGACTTTTATTTTCCGTACGTTGGTCAAGAAAATCACGCTGCAGCAAAGCATCTTCGTCACCGCATCGGTATTTATGTAGACGGACAATTTAGCTGGCTTGACGACGGTTCGTGGCAGTTCAAACTGGACTACTACGGCGACGTTCTTGTTTCGCGGATCATCACGACAAACCAAAACTTGCAGGTAAGACTTGAGTTCGATGACGCCGTTGATAGTGATCTGAATGCGTTTATGCGCAATATCCATGTCATCAACATGGCAAACGAAGTCAGAGATATTAAGCTCTTTATGCATCAGGTTTTTGTCATCAGCGACTCAAACGCGAGCGATACAGTACAGTATGTGCCTGGTGATGAGTCATATATCATGCACTACAAGGGTCACCGAGTGTTCTTGGTTAACGGTGCTTACGATGACGGGTCTGCGTTTGATGACTATAGCGTCGGTATATTTGGCCGCGAAGGAAAAGAAGGCACCTTCCGAGACGCAGAAGACGGCGAGTTAATGAAAAATAACGTCGAGCACGGAATGGTGGACTCGGTTATGGGCTTTACGCTGACCGTTAAAGCAAACAGCTCACGACGGGTACACTACTGGATAAGCGCCGGGAGATCAGAGCGCGAAGCAAAGCGGATCAACGATACCATTAAACAAAATGGCTTGCTCCATCATGTGCTCGCGACAGCCAACTGGTGGTCAAACTGGATAAAACCAGCTAAACAGTTAGCAGAAAAATTGCCCGAAGAGTACCGCGATAGCTTTATCCGATCATCACTTATCGTCAAATCACAGATCGACTCGCACGGAGCAGTTATAGCTAGCACCGATACGACCATGCTTAACTACTCGCGTGATGCCTATGCGTATTGTTGGCCGCGTGACGCCGCCTATGTGCTCTGGCCGCTGCTTCGGATCGGTTACACCGAAGAACTACTGCGATTTTTTGCTTTTGCCCGGCGCGGACTGGATGATGGTGGCTATCTCGGCCACAAATACCAAGCGGATGGTTCCCTTGGGCCCTCATGGCATCCCTACATCCAACCGAACGGCGACGAAGCACCACCGATCCAGACCGATGAGACTGCGGGCGTATTGTTCCTGTTCGGTCAGTACTACCGCAAGCACCCTGAGCCAGAGCTGTTGACGAGTTTCTACGCGACGCTCGTAGAGCCGATGGCTAACTTTCTAAGTAGCTATGTCGACGAAGATGGCTTGCCTCTTCCGTCCTATGACTTGTGGGAAGAAAAATACTTAACAACCACCTACACGACGGCACTTACATACGGCGCCCTGCTCGAAGCTGCCGGGCTCGCTGAGCTCGCGGATGACGACGCAAGCGCTATCCGATGGCGAACTGCTGCGGAGCAAATGGTGTCGCATGTAGATACGTTCTATAACAGCGAGCGTAAGTATTTCTATAAAGGCTTTGTATCTGTCGATGGTGTTCGTACCTATGACTCGACGATCGATAGTTCGAGCTTGTTCGGAGCGTTCATGTTTGGCTTTATGCGTGGCGATGATAGCCGGATGAACGAAGCTCACGAAACACTAAAAAGTACGCTCCTTAGCGATGGGGCACGCGTTATTCGCTACGAAGACGACAACTACTGTCGTCGTGATGGTGAACCGAGCAATCCATGGCCGGTCACGTCGCTATGGCTTGCTCAGTTTGAACTCGAGCTTGGTAACGAGGAACAAACCAAAGAGATCCTTGACTGGGTTAACTCATGTATGTTCTCGACCGGCGTCATAGCCGAACAATACGGCAAAAATAACGATCCGCTTTCAGTTGCTCCGCTCACCTGGTCGCACGCCGAGTACCTGAATGTTCTGCTGGATATGATAACCGACAAAGAGAGCGAGAGATGACTTTACTGAGTGGTTTTTCCAAAGTTTTTGGTAGTCAAGCGGCGATATACAAATACTTTGCCAACAAATATGACCTGGTGTACTTTGGCCGCCTTCACCAGCAGGACGACGATCAGCGGATCGTTCGAGGCATAACCGTCTCTGCTCAGCACAGTGATGAACACTACTGCGTCGGCACGGTTCACGGGTATGATGTCGTTCTCCTCAAACGAACTGATAGTCTATCGATGATGAACTCCTCGAAAGTCGAGAAATACACATGGGTGATCATGCAGTTCGATCTCCATGCAAACTACGACCTTCCACATGTGTTTTTGGACGGCGGTCATCATAACGAGGCGTTTTACCAGACATTATTTATCAAGTTCGCTCGGCTCATGAAAGTTGATCGATCGCTTTTCGGTGAAGATATGTCAGCATTTACGACCCGTTTTACTGCATACACCCCGCCGGATTCACTTGATGACCTGCCCGTGCTGCTCGCCGGTGAAGTCGGGACGACGATGGCACATCATTTTGCACATCTTGATTTTGAATGGTTCCAGGACCGTCTGATCGTCTATAGTACTGGTCATATGCCAACCAAACATCTACTGGAGCACATGCTTCGTGCTGGCCTATGGATGGCACGAGTACTCGACGAATCTAGCCAACAAAAAATACCCGCTCAGCATGGAGCGGGTATCGTAGGAGAGGCAAAAAACTAGCTTTTGCGGGCTTTGACTTCGTTGCGACCAAGGTTCTTCTTGGTTTCAACGTAGAGTTCGTGTTTGCGCGTGACCGGGTCGTATTTTTTCAAGCTGAGTTTCTCGGTCGTGTTCATCGTGTTTTTGACCGTGTAATAACTACGATGACCAGAGGCCTCGCTAACGAGTCCGACGAGCTTGCGCTTTGATTTGCTGTTCTTTGCCACTTTACTATGCCTTTTCTTTACTTGGTACTACTATCCACATGATGATGTACGGCAGGAGACCCGGGAAGCCACCTGGAAGCAGTAACAGTACCGCTATGAGACGTACGATCGTCACATCTATATCAAAATATTCGGCGATACCGCCACAAACACCAGCTATTACGCGTTGATCTGTGCTTCGATACAGTTTCTTGGTCATAATTATATCAGTTTAACCCTTATGTGTAAATGGAGCCACCTGTGAGACTTGAACTCACGACCCCTTCCTTACCATGGAAGTGCTCTACCACTGAGCTAAGGCGGC
>CAMPIR010000045.1 GCA_946886435.1 uncultured Candidatus Saccharibacteria bacterium
TTTTGATGAACGGCTGCTCTAGCAAAGTTTTCTCAGCAAAGTACTTCGCGAGCTGGCCTTCAACGATCTTTTCAGCGATGTCAGCCGGCTTGCCTTCGTTTTGAGCCTTCTCTACAAACTCAGCCTTTTTAGCCTCACGTGCATCTGCAGTAATGTCTTCGAGTGAAATGTACTGCGGCGCTGATGCGGAAACGTGGAGTGCGATGTCATGTACGAGGTTTTTGAAATCATCAGTACGGGCCACAAAGTCAGTTTCGCAGTTTACCTCGACGAGCACGCCGATACGTCCGCTATGGACGTAGCTATCGACGATACCTTCGCGGGCTTCACGCTCACCGCGCTTTTCAGCCTTGGTTAGGCCTTTTTTGCGCATTGCTTCGAGCGCCTTGTCAAAGTCGCCATCGGTTTCGGTCAGAGCGGCTTTTGCATCGGTTAGACCGACGCCGGTTAGTTCCTTTAGTTTTTTTACGTCTTCGAGTGAGATCGCCATATAACTTCCTTTCTACCGCGCCAGCCAGCGCTCCTGTGTCATGAAATCCCAAAAGACTCAACGGGAAAATTTTGGGTATTTTATGACAAGGAAAAGCTGGTTACAGGTACGTTACTATTTACCTTCTTTTTTATCAGCGGTTGCTTTGCCTTCTTCGACAGCAGCAACTACGTAGTCAACGATGAGCTGGAGGCCCTTGATCGCATCGTCGTTCGCAGGGATAGCGTAGTCGACGGTCGTCGGGTCAGTATTGGTGTCGGCGATAGCAACGACAGGAACACCGAGCTTCTTTGCTTCACGGATCGCGTTGACGTCTTCGTGCATGTCGGTGACAAAAACGATACCTGGTTTGCCGTTTAGATCCTTGATACCACCGTATTTGCGGTTGAGGTCATCGATCTCTTCCTGGAAGCGCTGAACTTCGAGCTTGTTGTAGCGGTTAGCGAGTTCGCCTGAATCCATCTTTTTCTCGAGTGACTTCAGGTGCTTAATGCGTCCAACCATCGTCTCGACGTTGGTGAGCATACCGCCCATCCAACGTTCGGTAACAAACGGCTGGTTAACTTTTTCCGCTGCAGTACGTACCAAGTCTTGTGCCTGGCGTTTTGTACCGACAAACAGAACCTGCTTACCAGAACTGACAACGTCAGCAACGACTGGCAGAACAGTTTCAAGCGCTTCAACCGTCTTCGTCAGATCGATGATATGACTGTCTTGGCGTTTGCTGTGAATATACGCGGCCATCTTAGGGTGCCAACGGCTCGTTTTGTGTCCGAAATGAACACCGGCTTCGAGCAAAGCCTTGATATCAACCTGTACGGCCATGATATCCTTCTCCCTTCGCTGCTACTTCCCGTAGGAGGATACTGTAGCAGTTGCTTCGTTAAAAATTTGTTACCGACGTAGTCTACCACTGTTAAAGTGATTTGTCTAGATTTGAGGGCTCTTCTCTCTTGACCGAAAGGGTTTTAACAGATATAATCGTTCACTGACTATGAAAAAAGATTTACACCCTACCGACTACCGCCCTGTCGTCTTCCAGGATGAGTCTGCTGACTTTGCGTTTTTGACCCAGTCAACCGCAAAGACTAACGACACCATCAAGTGGGAAGATGGCCAGGAGTACCCGCTCATAAAGATGCATATCTCGAGCGCTTCTCACCCGTTCTTTACTGGTGAGGAAAAGATCATCGACACCGAAGGTCGTGTCGACCGCTTTAAGGCTCGCTTTGCTGCTGCAGAGGCACGCAAAGAAGCTCTCGCGAACAAAGCGAAAAAGTCTGCAGCTCGTACTGAGAAAAAAGCCGTCAAAGCTGAGACAAAGAAAGAAGCCTAGCTTCGCTTACCTGAAACTGGCCATCACTGGCCAGTTTTTTGTTTGCCCCTTATACTGAGACGGAGAAACATGACGATGATCAGCCTAAACCTCAACGACCTGCAGCAAGAACGTGAAACGCTCATGGCTTTTTTGTCACGTCCGGATGCATTTTCGGATCCTGAATTTGCCAAAAAAAATCGTCGGATGAGTGAGCTCGATGAACTAATCTCTGCCGGCAGTCGCCAGGCTGAGCTAATAAAACAGATTATTGAGGCCCGTGAGATGATGAGCAGCGACGATGAGATGGCCGAGCTTGCCAAGGCAGAGCTTCCTGAGCTAGAGCGCGAACTCGCCGAGCTCGATGAAAAGCTCTTTATTATGCTCACGCCGAAGGACCCGAACGACGAGAAAAATGTCATCGTTGAGATCAGGGCCGGCGCCGGTGGTGACGAGGCTTCCTTGTTCGCCTCCGAGCTGCTTCGTATGTACCTCAGATGGTGCGAAACGCACGGCTTCAAAACCGATATGATGAGCGAGTCAGCCAACGACACTGGTGGCTACAAAGAAGTTGTCTTTGAAGTTAAAGGCGACAGCCCGTACGCCAGTCTCAAGTTCGAGTCTGGAGTCCACCGTGTCCAACGCGTCCCAGTCACCGAGAGCCAAGGCCGCATCCACACCAGTACTGTCACTGTTGCCGTTCTGCCAGAAGCCGAAGAAACCGACATCGAGATCAACGCGGGCGACCTCAAGGTAGACGTTTACCGCGCCGGCGGCCACGGTGGTCAGTCCGTCAACACGACCGACTCTGCAGTTCGTATCACTCACCTTCCGACTGGCCTGGTTGTCACCAACCAAGACGAAAAATCCCAGATCAAGAACAAAGACAAAGCCATGAGCGTCCTCCGCGCCCGGCTTATGCAGATAAAGATTGACGAGGAAAATGCTCGTCTCACCGCTGAGCGCCGCAGCCTCATCGGCTCAGGTGACCGCAGTGAAAAGATACGCACCTACAACTTTCCGCAGGATCGCATCACCGACCACCGCATCGGCTACAGTCGCAGCGGCATCCCGCAGGCACTCGGCGGCGACATCGATGATCTGATAGAAAAGCTCCAGGCCTACGAGCGTGAACTCAAAGCTGCCGGTGCAAACAATTAACCAGTGGCTTCAGGCCGCAACCGAACAGTTCGAGCGTACTGACATCCCTTCTGCTCAGCTCGATGCCGCGCTGCTACTTTGTCACATGCTCGGTGTTGATCGCACGTGGCTGATAGCTCACGCAGAGGAATCGCTCGCGAGAGCCGCCCTCACGAACCCTGGTGGTGTACGCCCGGGCGGTATCAGTGTCTACGGCGAAAAGATTGTGTTACGAAGGCTCAAGCGTGAGCCGATGGCCTATATTCTCGGAAAAAAGGAGTTCTATGGTCGAGAGTTTACTGTCACAAAGGACGTTCTCATACCCCGCCCCGAAACCGAAGCGCTTATCGAACTCGCTAAAAAGTACCAGTTCTCAGGAAATATCGTTGATGTTGGCTCCGGTAGCGGAGCAATAGGCCTTACGCTCGCGAAAGAATTACCCGCTGTCACCATTACCCTGTCTGATTTCTCACCAGCCGCGCTCGAAGTGGCGGAAAAAAACGCTAAACAACTCAGGATAAAACCAGTCACATTCACCGAAAGCGATCTTCTGGGGTACTGGAGGGAACACAAAACACCAGAACAGTTCGATGTCATCGTGGCGAACCTGCCCTATGTTGACAAGAGCTGGGAACGCTCACCTGAGACTGCCTATGAGCCTCGGTTAGCCCTATTTGCCGACGATGGTGGGCTCGCGCTCATCAACGAGCTGATCGAACAAACCCCTGCCATCCTAAAACCTGGTGGTTACGTCTTGCTCGAAGCAGACCCCGAACAGCACGCAGCGATCGTGGAAAAAGCCAGCCAAAACGACCTCACACATCTAGTGTCCCAAGACTACGGGATACTGCTCCAACGATCATAAGCGGCTTACCGTGGGTATTCTGCGAGCGTTGTCTCGACGGTCTTTTCCTTGCCGTCCCGTAGGTACGTGATCGAAACCCTATCCTCTGGAACATGAACCGATATCGCACTGAGAAGCGGATGTGTTTCGTCGATCTTGACGTTTGCGACGCGAACTATGATGTCTCCCGCTTTGAGACCGGCTTTTGCGGCAGGGCTTCCCGGTACGACCGCATCGCCCTGATCGCTAACGATATATGCACCCCGCTTGACCGGGAGGTTATATTCTTTCGCCACCTCGGCAGTGATACCGATATGCGTCACGCCCAAGAATGCGCGTGCCAGCTCACCCGTCTTTGTCACGCTCTCGATTAGCCCTTTGGCATCGTTTATCGGTATCGCAAAACCGATACCCTGGGCTTCCTGATCTATCGCCGTGTTGATGCCGACTACTTCACCGTCAAGGTTAACCAGCGGACCTCCTGAGTTCCCAGGGTTAATCGCTGCGTCGGTCTGCAAGAGATTTGTCAGTCGTTCGGCATCACCCCCTGCTTCACTACCAGCGATAAGCGGGCGACCAAGGCCAGAGATAATGCCAAGCGTTACGCTGGTTTGATACTGGCCGAGCGCGTTACCTATGGCAATAACCTTCTCACCCACTTCCATCTCGGCAGAATCACCGATCTTGGCAGCTTTCAACCCACTCGCTCCATTGATCTTGAGAAAAGCGATGTCATTCACCGGATCGGTACCGACAACGTCAACACCTTCATACGAGGTGCCATCGGCCAACACTACATCAACCTTGTCAGTACCGTTAACAACATGTTTATTGGTCAGGATGTACCCATCCTCAGAGATGATAATGCCAGTACCAGCACCTTGCTGGGTATATGAACGAAAGCCGAGTGAAGCTCGTGATTCAGTTAGGATGGAAACGACGCTTGGGCTAACACGTTCAGCGACATCCGCCACGACAGCTTCTTCGTTCGAGACTACACTACGTTTTTCGGTAATCGTCGAGCCGGAGTCAACCACACCAGATGCTAGCGCTGCCCACGCCCCGAGAAAGCTGAGCGTAAAACACATTAGCGCCAGCCCAGCTACCCGCACAAAACGCGGCTGATGAACCTCCTGGGAGGTTACCTTCTTAACATCCGTTGTCTTAGCATCTATTGCCATAGTGTATCCACCTTTCCGTATGTTTTTTAGAGCGCAGTAATATCGAGTGATCCATTGAAAAGAACGAGTAAAATAGCGATAACCGCACCGGCAAATATCGTTGCGCTTCGTGCATCTTTGATCGCCTTCTTGTTGTCGGCCTCATGAAAAGCCTCATACCATCTGACGGCAACGTAACCGAGCAGGGTCAAAACTATTGCAATCTGAGGAATCATCAGCTGCTGGTCTGCGCCGCCGCCAGAACTGCGATATATCGAGTAGGCGATCGTCCAGTGATGAGCCAACCAGGCCAGCTGTGCAACCACGAGTCCCCAGATGAGACTGAGTAGCGTTCGTTCTTCTTCACCGCGAAACGATGACAGTGCATGACGCGCACATACATACCCGATCAGCCAGGCAAGTACGACCGTCAAAAAGGTGCTATCGGTGATGAGTGGCTTGAACTCAAACGTGTGCGCAAGGCTAAAGAGCGCAACCAACGAGATAAACTGAGCGACTCCGGCCTGTACCAACACCCACCGCTGTACTGCGTGAGGCTTCAGTATCAACAGCCAGCCAACGTAGAGAGCTGCAAGCATCGCTGCCATCCATGGAGTCGTTGCGGCCGTCAGCAGCATCAGTGTTACCACGCTAATGCCGACGAGGAAGTCAACAAGGTTGGCTTGCAAGTTCGCAAACCAGAAACGTGGCCGGACGGCTATGACCCGCCATTTGCTGAGCAGCACGAGAACATACGCCAGATACGGCAAATCAACCGATGGCGTTACGAGGGCGAACAA
>CAMPIR010000046.1 GCA_946886435.1 uncultured Candidatus Saccharibacteria bacterium
TCTGTGGTGCAAATGGGCTGATACTGAGTCGTGGCTGCGCCATCGTAGTCAGCATGTGCTCGAGGATACGAGCACGGCCATCGCGTCCCTGCTCGAGGGCTTTTCGGAGTATCTCAACTGGCAGACCATGGACTTTCATATCCATCTGCAGTGCCGTGATGCCTTCGGTCGTACCGGTAACTTTGAAGTCCATGTCCCCGGCAAAGTCCTCAGCATCAGCGATGTCACTCATGACGTACGGTGTGTCACCGTCGAGCATCAGACCCATGGCGATACCAGAGACTGGCCGTTTGAGCGGGACACCAGCGTCCATCAGGGCGAGGCATGAAGCACAAGTCGCAGCCATGCTGGTTGAACCGTTCTGGCTCATGATCTCAGTCACCGAACGAACCGCATACGGGAAATCTTCTTCACTCGGCATAACAGCCATCAGAGCGCGCTCAGCTAGGTAGCCGTGACCGATCTCGCGTCGGCCTGGAGAGCCGAGGCGGCGGATCTCACCGACCGTATATCCCGGGGCGTTGTAGTGGTGCATGTAGCGGCGTTCGCCGTCAGAAACTTCCATGGTGTCAACGATCTGGGCGTAGCTCAGTGGCGCCAGCGTAACGATGTTCATCGCCTGGGTGACACCGCGGGTAAAGATGCTCGAACCGTGGGTACGTGGCAGTACGCCGACTTCGGAGCTCAGCGGTCGGATCTCGGTCAGTTCACGACCATCAGGACGGGTACTGCTCTCAACGATGCCCTTTCGAACGTCTTTGTGGAGCGCGCTCGTAAACGCGTCATCGTACTCGCCGCGAACTGCGGCGTAGTCTTCACCCTTCTCTGCCTCTAGGGCTTGGTGAAACTCAGTCTTTAGGGTGGCAATCATCGCGTTTCGCTCAGGATAGGCAACCCGAAGCGGTTCGCCCAGTTTGCCATCAACCCAGGCGTCGACTTCCTTTTGGATGTCCTCGTTTGGCAAGACGAGCTCGTATTCGAGCGCGGCGACACCAACTTTTTCAACCAGTTCCTTTTGGAGCTTGATCGCGACCTGATACTGTTCAGCCGCCCAGGCGATTGCATCGACGACGACGTCTTCAGAGACTTCTTCGGCGCCGGCCTCAACCATCATGACGCCGTTTTCGATACCAGCGACAACCAGGTCGAGATCGGATGCTTCACGCTCCTCAGGGCTGAGGAAAGCTTTGAACTCACCGTCAACGCGGCCAACTCGAAGTCCAGCGACGGGACCGTCAAACGGTGCACCGGTCAGACTGAGCGCTGCGCTCGCCGCAATCATACCGATCATGTCAGGACGAAAGCTCGGGTCCATAGAGAGAACGCTGGCGACAACTTGGACTTCTTGGCGGTAGCCTTTCGGGAATAGTGGTCGGATCGGACGGTCGATGAGGCGGCCGATCAGGATCGCTTCGTCTGATGGACGGCCTTCACGCTTGATGAAACGGCTGCCAGAAATCTTGCCAGCTGCATACATTTTTTCTTCATAATCGACTGAAAGTGGAAAATAATCCATCGCATAGGCTGGTCGACCGCCCACCATACTGGTGCCGAGCACGACGGTGTCGCCGTAGCGGACCATGACACTGGCGGTGGTACGGAAGCCAACGCGGTTGACTTCTAGGGTTAGTGGTTTGCCACAAAAATCGCCGGATACAGAGATGATCTCTTTGCCGGTCGGGTTAATAGTACTCATAAAAGTACCTCCTCATGTTTAGTGCGGAGAGTAACAGGTGTGAACGCTCAGGGAGCCCTTACATCTATCACTATCCGCGTATTTACCCTCTTAGTATACCACCCTTATAGCTTGGTAATGTCATGGAGCTCACCGTCAGCGTCTCGAGCATACACGCCTTTGACATCGCTCGCCTTGACCCAGCCCTGCTCGGCCGCGGCTTTGGAGGCTTCGATGACGTAACGGCCGCCGAGTGACATCTTTCGATCGTCAACGCCATCATTCCAATAGGTTGCATGCGTTTCGGTCTGAGCCCGCTCGCCGTTGGTCGCCGTATAGAGCCCACGGACGACGCCGGCTTCAGCCATATCCTCGATAGCCTGCCTATGTACTTGGCGGTAAACATTGTCGCTGCTCATCGGTACATCACCTTCCCCGATAAATAACCCTTTACCGTGTTTGTTGGGGTTGGCGACACCAGTCATCTCTGTATGCTCATCAGCGGCTTTGTCTAGGTCGTCACGTTGCATCGCAATGAGACAAAGGTGGCCAAGACTGCGAAGCTCCTCGGTGGTGAGAAGCTCTGACGCGCGGCGACGTTCAGGAGATTTACGGGGAGATGGCTGTTCAGCTGACATATTTTTATTTCAAGAGATTACTAGGCCTATCATAGCAAAAAACTTATGTTTTGTCAAGGTCATGGCATCAAAAAAAGAACTCCCGGCTGGGAGCTCTTTTGGTGGACTATTTGCGGAGTCCGAGTTTGGCGACGATCGCCTGATAGGCAGCGAAGTCTTTGTTCTCGAGGTATTTGAGAAGTTTCTTGCGCTTGCCAACCATCTGGATCAGACCGCGACGAGCCATGTGGTCGTGCTTGTTGGTCTGGAGATGCTCAGTGATCTCTTTGATGCGCGCCGTCAGCACAGAAGCCTGAACCTGTGGAGAGCCCACGTCAGTCTTGTGCGTCGCGACGTCAGTCATCGCCTTGGTTTTCGCGTCTTTCGTAATCATCTGGAATACTTTATCAGATATCGTGTCTTATGACAACCTCTGTTTAGGTCCAAAGTTCAGTATGTGAGTCGTTGATCTTGGGTCTCGCCTTATGCTCAAGCCCAAGCCACTCCGCTTGGCGAGCGTTATCGTCGCTTCGCATCACATTTACGAGAAGCCCATAGGTCAGGCGCGCCGCTCGAAGTAATAACGCGTCACGAGGATTTTCCTCGGGAAACTCATATCCCCTGAGAAGTGCATCACTTAGCTCGGCGTGTCCGCCTACGTGCTCGACCTCTGTTTGTAATGCATTTATGAACTCAGGCATGAGTTTGTGAGCACGGACAAGATACGGCTTACTGCCGTGTATCACCGCATTATCGAAAAGGTCAGCCGATGCGTCTGGCACACGAGGCGGCGAACATAGGGTCAACGAAAAATTATTAAACCCACGCTGATACAGCAGCTCGGATTTTTGGTCATCCGTAAGATCGATACCATCATGGTGAGCTCTTAGGATTTGGCCGTCGAGCCAGTTCTTCTTTTGTTCATCGTTCATATGTATCAACATGCGTTGGATAAATACCTCATGCCCGAACATCTCGTCTGCGTGCGAAGCGCTCAGAGACCCGTCAAACATCTCGGCAAACTTAGGTCGCAGCGCCAGAGAGGACTCATCATCAGGCCACCCTACGCCTTCGACAACTGCCTCTTCGGCCAGAGCTAGCTTGTCAGGTGCAATCTCGCCGAGACGTCCGAGTGTTAGCGGTTTACCTGCCTCTGCAAACCGATCAAGCAACGATTCGTGTCGCAGTAGCTCAGCGAGTAGGTCGAGCTGCTCAGGCTGAGGTATACGCTCCGGTGGAGAGAGTTCATTCATCATTGTATTATAGCATTTAAGCTATTTACTGTCAATCTGTTATGTTCATTGATTCGAGCGTCTTCGCATCGGCAATATCCCACTTTGAGATGGATGTTCGACGCAACTGTACGCAATACGCCCCTGTTCCGAGTGCGGTACCGATATCCTCGGCAAGCGTGCGGATATACGTGCCGCTGCTGACGTGAGCGCGGATACGAAGTTCGGGATAGCTATAGTCCACTAGCTCAAGTGAATGGATCGTGACTTGGCGCGGCGGTATCTCGACCGTCTCGCCCCTATGCGCGAGCTTGTATGCCCGCTGACCGTTTACCTTGATGGCGCTGAAGGCCGGCGGTATCTGGGTGATAACCCCCGTAAAGCCTTCGAGAACCGCCTGGAGAGCCTCATGAGACGGCACAGCACTAGAACTCTCAGTGATATCCCCTTCCGTGTCACCTGTCGTACTCGTCTGCCCTAGACGGACAGTCGCCTCGTACACTTTGTCGAGTTTGCTATAGCGCTCGGCGTTTTTGCACTCCTTACCAACCACCAGAATCATCAGGCCGGTCGCAAACGGATCTAAAGTCCCCGTGTGACCAACCTTGACGCGCTTACCCGCTTGCTGGGTCAGTACACGACGAATCCGCGCCACGACACCAAAACTGGTCATGTCGGCCGGTTTATCGATAAGAAGTATTCCATCTTGCACGCCCTCTAGTTTACACTGAGGCTATGAAAAAGGTTATTTTCGGTATCTTTGCCCACCCCGACGACGAAGCATTCGGTCCGAGCGGTGCGCTGCTCATGGAAACCAAGGCCGGCAATGACGTCCATCTCATCACCCTAACACTGGGCGACGCCGGTACGAACCCGGATAACGTCCCTGATCTTGCCGCCGTCCGTGACGGTGAGTGGCGCGAGGCTGGCAGCCTCATGGGTGCCAAGAGCATGCATTTCCTCGGTTACAAGGACGGACAGCTCAATAACCTCGCTATGCTCGAGATCCACGACAGGCTACTCACGCTTATTCGTGACATAGTGAGCGGTGAAACTGAAGAGATCGAGATCGAACTGATGTCGATGGACACCAACGGCATCTCTGGGCACATCGACCATATCGTTGCCGGCCGCAGTGCGTGCTATGTGTTTTATAAACTGAGAGAGACAGATCAACGAGTTACCCGTTTACGACTGAGTGCCATCCCCAAAAGTTATCTACCAGGATCAAATACGCACTGGCTCTATATGGACGCTGGGCGCGAGGACAGTGAAATCGGCGAAATCACCGATGCAAGGGAGCACCGGGATGAGATCATCGCCATCATGCGTACGCATCACTCACAGCGTGGCGACGGCGAAAGCCACATCAAAAACAGAGGTGACGATATCGGCCTCTGTCACTTTATCGTCCTTTACTAGGGCTGACCAGGAATCTTGAACTGACCAGGGTCATTTGGAGCCGGCTGTGTTGGTTCACTCGATGGCTGGACTGGGAACGAAGGATCGTTCGGAAGCGTCGAATCTGGTGATGCACTGTCCTGCGTAGGCGCTGGGGTCACTTCCTCGCCTGGTAACGGTGGCAAGGTTGAGAAATCAGGTAGCGGCGGCAAGCTCGGAGGCATGGGCACTGCACTTGCTGGCTGAGGTTCAACCGGTATCGGTTCTGTGAATGCCGATGGTTCGCCGACCGGTGCTGGCACCGACTGATCGCTCACCTGGGGTGAGTCATGCTCAAGAGACAGCGCTGGAACAGCTCCGGCACTATCGAGAGGTTTTCCTGCTGGATCGAATGGCATCGATGCAAGCGCCGCGTCGATAGCTACGCGCGCGTCTTCGGCAGCTTTGCCCCTGGTCTGCTCATCGATATCTGCCAATGTCGGGAATGATGCAGGTGGTGCTGGCACCGGTGCTGGCTCAAAGCTCAATGCTTCATCGCTCGTGCTCTCGATCGGCTGTTCAGCGGCGGGCGCTGACTCAGGGACGACGGCCGCTGGAGCCTCTGGTACCGGAGCGTCGAGAACGACTGGTGCCGGAACATCAGGAACAACAGGAGTTTCCGGAGCTGATCCGTCATGGCTCAAGATCTGACGGTTTGTACTCATCTGTTCTTCACGGCGTTTTTCTTCTTCGGCATCACTCGCCGTAGCGTTTAGCGTACCGCCAAATGTCGGCTGTTCGGCCGTCTCATCGGTCTGCCATGTACGATGTTCCT
>CAMPIR010000047.1 GCA_946886435.1 uncultured Candidatus Saccharibacteria bacterium
GTTGTTATCTGTTCACGGTAGCCGTCTTCCATCTCGCGGGACATGTTGACGCTGATTGCGATGACAACTTTTGGCTGGATTTGTCCGGCTTCACGATCAAGGTGCGGTTCGCCTCCGAGACTCCGTACGTAGCTGTTACTCGCACTGTCATAGTTATAGTCTATGTTGTAGTTAACTGAGGAAATCGGCAAATGTATGACGGTGGCGGTCGGCGCCTTGCTGGGTTGGCCGTCTTTGCGTGGTATAGCCGTGAATGCGCTACTGGTCTTACCTTTCGATGATGTAAGTGCGTCGAGATTATCGAAATTCGTATAAACGTTGTGCGGCGCATACCGATCAGTGGCCCGCCAGTATGCCCCGGCGTTAAAGAACTGGTCGATATCGACACCGTAGTTACCTGACCGGATCATCTGAAGTGCGCGTGCACTTCCGCCGATATGTGCAACCGCCGGGTCGTACGCGGATGCCCATTCGACGAAATACGGTCGAACGCTTCGGACTGGCCCGATGAGGCTTGGTCGTGATTCCTGGTAGAGCGCGATAAAGCGAGTGATTCCACCCTCGGCGATAGCCTCATAGACGATACCGGCGTCTTTGAGTCCTGACTGAGGTCGAGCGTCAGGGCTGTTTTCGATCATGACAGCCGTCACCTGTCGGCCGGTGGCCGCCTTATCGACAACCTCGAGGCCAGTAAGTGGTGAGTAGAACTTTTCGGCTGGTGGTTTCGCAGTCTTGACGGCAAATGTTTCGGGCATTTGCGGCTCTGGTTGCTGCCATATCCACCCAATAACACCTAAACCGGTCGCGAGTATGATTGCGACTGCTGCGACAAAATATCGAACCCCGTGGTTATCGTGAAGTAGCTGGTGAAGCCGGGTCCATTTCCAACGCTTCCACCATGCGCTGTGTAGTTTTTTGATGCCCATATATGGGGTAAGTATAACAGACAAAAAACACGAGCGTAAGCGCTTTTAGAGAGAGTCGGTCGCGCGGCGTAGACGTGTCAGCACGCTGTCTCGGCCGAGGAGCGCTAGCGTGTCGTTGAGCTGAGGGCTGAACGGTGCCCATGTGGTGGCGATACGGATCAGGCTGAACAGAATCCCAGGTTTTTGACCGGTTGTCTCGAGCAGCTGGTTCAGCGATGTTTGGATTGATTCTGGATCCCACTCGGTGTTACTCAGCGCATCGTGAGCACTCGACAGCAACGCCTCCATCTCGTCACTAGATAGTTTCTTGAGCTGCTTGTTATCGGTGATAAGCGAGAGGTCTTGGGTCGGTTCTGCGAAGAAATACGATGATGCAGTCGGTAGATCGGCAAATGTTTTGAGGCGGTCTTGGACGAGCGCAAGAACCTGTTTTTTGTAGGCCACATCAGCTGCTTCGGCTGCGGTAGGCCAAAAGTCCTGAACGCGTTCGTAGAGGTCGTCGATCGAGAGGTCGCGGATAAACTGACCGTTCATCCAGAGTAGCCGCTTTTCATCAAAGCGCGCACCAGAACGGCCGACGCGGCCCAGCGAAAACTTTTCGATCAGCTCGTCTCTAGTGAACACCTCTTGTTCAGTGCCGTCGTTCCAGCCGAGCGTGGCGATAAAGCTAATCATTGTCTCTGGCAGATAGCCGTCGCGGATATAGTCGAGCACGTCTTTGACGCCGTCACGCTTGCTGAGCTTTTTGTTGCCCTGTTCGTTCATGATGTGCGGCATGGTGGCGAATAGCGGTCGCTTTAGGCCGAGGGCTTCGTAGAGGTTGAGATAGTTCGGCATTGAGCTCAGGAACTCTTGGCCACGGATGACATGCGTTACGCCCATCTCCGCGTCGTCAACGATGTGTGCAAAATTGTAGGTCGGGTAGCCGTCACTTTTTATCAATATAAAGTCGTCGATGACTTCAGGTCCGGTCTTCAGGTCACCCATAACTTCATCGTGCCACTCATAGGCTTTTGGGTCACTTTTGAAGCGGAGTGGCGCTTGTCCATCCCAGACGGGTGGCTGTTCTGGCCGGTGGTTGCGGTACAGGAATGGCTGTTTGTCTGCCTGGGCCTGTTCGCGGAAATGATTTAGTTCTTCGGAGCTATAGGGGTCGGCATAGGCACGACCCTCCTCGACTAGTTTTTTAGCCCATCGGTGATAGATATCGAGCCGGTCGGACTGCTTGAAAGGGCCTCGAGGGTCATCGCTGCCTGGCCCGAGATCGTGGTTGATGCCAATCGTACGGAGACAGTCGATGATATGCTCGATCGAACCCTCGACTTCACGGTTTTTATCGGTATCTTCGATGCGAAGGATAAAGGTGCCGTCAGCTTGGCGTGCGAGGAGCCATGCAAAAAGTGCCGTGCGAACACCGCCGACATGCAGAAAGCCGGTTGGACTGGGGGCAAAACGAGTTACTACTTTTGTCATATGGAACTATTGTAACAGAGTGATGCTACAGACTTGAGGCGATACGGAGCAGTTGTTCGTTGTCGAGTGGTGCATCGCCTTTGATGGTATAGAGGATGCCTTTGTTGACCCAAGCGGCGTTGCCTTTGAACGTGTAGATAGTTAATCCCTGCTGAGAGTTAGTGACATAACTGTCATCAGCGACCTGAGCGACGATATTGTCATAAACCGCTTGTGAGTCCCAGCTGCTCTTTTGTTCCGTTACGGTGTAATTTGCCGTGCCGCCATTAGCCTGGAAGTTTATAGCCACTTGACCGGGCGCGTAGGCGACTGGTCCATCAAAACGATATCCGTCCGGGTGATAGTCCGGGTACGACGCCGAGACACCTGCCTGTGCGGCAGCAACTCGTACCGAGAGGCCCGGCATATTGAGATAGGTAAAGTACCCTCCGAGGATCATTACTGCGAACGAAGCAGCGAGCAGGCTTGTGGTGCGTGGTTGCCGTTTGAGAAAGCCACCTTTGAATCGCGGTGTGCGTTTTGCTTTTGTCGGGGCTGTCTCCACCTGAGCGAGCCGCTCGGCAATCAACTGCTCCTTGAGACTCCGCGAGCTAAGTACCGGCTTTTGCTGAGGCGCTGGCTTTGGTTGAACCATGGCATGTTTTTGGGCAATGATCGCGGCAGGTTTAGAAACCGGCCGTTTGATTTCTTGGTTAAATTTCTTCGTTGGATTTGCGGGCGCAGGAGCCTTTACGAGCGGCTGCGGATGGGGTGCAAAACGGCGGATCTGTTCGCTACGCTGCACATGACCGACGACAGGCTTGCGCCTTGCAGCACTGACAGCGGTTTTTGCTGCTGGTTTCTTGAGGACATCGCGACGAAGCGTTACACTTTTTTGCGTCGTACGATGGGCTGCCTTTGCGTGAACCGCGCGGTGCGCCTTCGTCGCTTGAGCTACTGTGGAAGGCTTGACGACTGCAGGCCGAGTGATTGCCTCGGTACTCCGTGCTGGGTGCGCGGTTGGATTTGGGGCGGCAACAGGAAGCCCGGTGATCGCGTCATACACCTTGCCATTTATTACGATTGTAGATTTACCCCTCATACCCTGATGATTGCTCGCTTTTTATACGTTTATGTTCCCTGAACCATTAACACTATCGTAGTCAGTTACAGAGAAATGTGCAAGTGCTTTTTGCGGTGTTTGCTATACTAGTACAGAACTAGATAAGCCAAAATGGCATACTCTATAAAATACCCATAAAATCTTTATATCATGCAACAACACGGTAAATCACCACGCAAACGTAAACTTATGCTCTATTTTACGTATGGAATCATGACTATGGCCGTGGTTCTGATCTCGGTACTCTGTATCTTTTTGGTGCTTGGGTACCGGTTTGACCCCAAGAGTGGAGATCTTGAACAGGGTGCCTTGCTCCAGTTCCGTAGCTTTCCTGAGGGCGCTGCGATCGTTCTAGATAACGAGACCTTGCCTTTTGTCACACCTGGAAAACGGAGCGTTGATGCTGGTAAGCATACTGTTACGATGCGTCGGAGCGGCTATGACACATGGAGTAAGACATTTAGCGTTAAGGCGAGTGAACTGCGCTGGTTGAACTACCCACGGCTTGTGCCAAAAGATATAAGAACCACATCTGTGACCGAGCTCCCCACGCTCACTGGCGCCATCCCCTCGCCTGACAAGAAGTGGTTTATAATCCAGCCGTCATCCGACAAACCCGAGTTTACGCTGGCAGATATTCGTGGTGACGGGCAACCGGTTCTGAGCCAGCTCATACTCCCAGTATCGAGCTATACCCAAAAGGCGTCTCAGCCACACGCCTTCTCGCTCGTTGAATGGGATTTCGGTGCTCGCTATGTTCTCATCAAACATGCAGTTGGTGATGTCGTAGAGTACATCCGGCTCGATCGAACTGATATCGAAAATACTGTTAACATCACGTCAAAACTTGGTGTGGTTGTTCAAGATATTCATTTCTCCGGAACAAGCGGTTCCGTCTTTTATGCACTCGAGAACAACGTAATTCGACGCCTCGATAGCAACGCCGGAACGATCTCTCAGCCTATCGTCAAAGATGTCGAAAGTTTCCGGCTATTCAAGACAAAAACAATTGCCTACGTAAAACTACCTGTCGATAACGTTGTTGGCGTTGGGGTTGTTGTAGACGATGAGGCTGTCAGAGTTGCGACCTATGACTCAACAGCTCCGGTATACGTGGACATAAACGAGTATTTCAATGATTATTACCTAGCTATCGGTCGCGGCACCGCAATCACTGTCTATAAGGATCCAGAATTATCTAAACGAAAAGTTTACGCCTCGGTAAAGAGCGCGAGCGCTCTGTCGTGGCTCAGATTTGGTAACAGTGGCCGCTTCGTCGTAGCAGGTACCGGCTCGCAGTTCACGAGTTATGACCTCGAGACGAAGGAAAAGTTCGACGTGAACCTGCCTGGCACGAGCGCTGACGCAACCAAGCCGCTGCAATGGTTGGATGACTTTTATCTCGTATCATCTGCAGATAATGATCTTCGGATAACTGAGTTTGACGGCGCGAATCAGCACGTGATTGCCCCATCGATTCCCGGTGTTCCCGTCACACTCGATGAAAGTGGCCGTTTTCTCTATAGCTTGACGAAGTCTCAGACCGGCGCAGTTCTGCTACAGCGCTCGGCTATGACGACCGAGAGATAGGTTCGTTCTTCGGCTAATTGCCGCCAAATAGACGTTCGAATAGTGTCGGTGAGTTGCCAGCGATACTGCCAGGGTCAACAGCTGGTGCCTGCTGCGTTACCGCGGTGGCCTTGGATGGGTCTGGGCTAATCTGCTCACCGATGACGACGAGACGCTTGAGGGCTGTTCCAGGCGGCGTACAGGTCACGAGAGTCGCGAGCGGCTTGCCATTGTTGATCACGAGCTCACTTACCTGGGTGGGGTCTATTATCTTCTTTTCCGTAACGCTGTAGGTGTAGCGCGTCCCGTTGTAGTGCAGGTAAAACGTGTCGCCTTTGTTCAGTTTGTCGAGCTGGACGAAAACGAACTTGTAATCCCCATCATCAAAGACATCATTACTCGAGTGGCCGAGAACCACTGTGTTGCCGGTTTGTCCTGGCATGCTGTTGGCGCCCGGTATCGGATAGTGCACGACTCCATCTTTGAGCTTTGTTTGGATAACATTCTCCTCGAGAGACTGAACGTCGTAGA
>CAMPIR010000048.1 GCA_946886435.1 uncultured Candidatus Saccharibacteria bacterium
AACCACCTATGAGGACGGCACCGAAACTGCAGGCTTTAACGCCTACGTGGTACCGGGCATCTTTGTCGTGCTGTTCTACATCATCTTTGCCTTTTCGGTCAGCTACATGCTCTCCAGCATTAGTGAGGAAAAAGAAAACCGCTCGATGGAAATGGTGCTCACCTACGTTCACGGTCGATCGCTCATCATCGGCAAACTCCTGGCTGTGATGCTTGTAACCCTCACCCAGCTCTGTTTCTTCGGAGTGCTCGGCGGTATTGCGCTCGTCGTTGCGCTCAGTCTCGGCAACTCTCTGAGCCTGCCTGCCGGTATCGACCTTACGCAACTGGTTTTTGACCCGATGGCGATATTCTTTGCAGCTAGCTACCTGATCGTTGGGTTTTTGATGTTTGCCGGCTTTATGACGACAACCGCGGCATATGCGCCATCCGCAAAGGAAGCCAACAACTTCTCGGCAGTGTTCTTCATCGGCGCCTTCATTCCGTTTTACTTCGTGATGATGATCGTTACCGATCCGGAAAATCCCGTCGTCAAGTTCCTGACGTTCTTTCCGCTCACATCTCCGGTCGTCACTCTGCTGCGTAACACCGTCGGCAACATGAGCCTACTAGAGTCGTCACTGGCGCTAATCACGTTGATCGTCTTTATGGTTCTGTCGCTGATGATCGCTATCCGAGCCTTCAACCTCGGCGCACTTGAGTTCTCGAGCCGCCTCAAGCTCTCGTCGCTGTTCAAAAAAGCCTAAGCTTTGAGCAGCCAACCAAACAAAAATGGCACCGAGATGGTGCCATTTTTGTAGTTTTTAGGATAATCTCTTAGCCGACAGCTTCAACCGAGTAAACAACCTCACCCTTAGGTGTCGTGATCGTAACTTTATCACCGACCTTTTTGCCCATCAGTGCGGCGCCAATTGGCGACTCGTTAGAGATCTTGCCCTCGAGTGGGTCAGCCTCTACCGGACCGACGACCTGGTAAACGACCTTTGCACCATTCTCGAGATGAACCGTGCTGCCAACACCGATAGTGCTACTGTTGTTTGGCTTAATGATGTCTGCATTCTTCAGGATATCTTCGAGCTCAGCGATACGAGTCTCGAGCATAGCCTGCTCTTCACGTGCTGCGTCGTATTCAGCGTTTTCGCTCAGATCACCGTAGTCACGGGCGTTAGCGATTTTCTCAGCGATCTCGGAACGCTTAGCAATCAGTTCAGAAAGTTCGGTCTCGAGCTCTTTTTTACCTTCGAGTGTCAGATGGTATTGTTTTTTCATGATAGCTGTCCTCTAGTTCTCTATTATTTAAAAGCACACTCTTCGTGTGCATATATCACCGGTATCAGACCCTACCCTCGCTTATTCAGCTGCAATGAGTATAGCAACTAGCTCGTCCTTCGTCAATATTTTCGCTTCACTACTTGTGCGCGCTTTATACTCATACGACCCCTGTTCGTTAAGACGTGGGCTAACAACGACCCGGTGTGGAACGCCAATGAGATCAGCATCGGCGAACTTTTCACCTGGGCGAACGTCGCGGTCATCGTAGAGGACCTCGACACCCTGCGCGGTGAGTTCGCTGTAAAGTGCGTCCGCCTGCTCCGCCACATCACCGATAGTTGCAAGGTATAACTGATACGGCGCGACGGTAATCGGCCATACGAGACCAGCTTCATCGGCAAACTTCTCAACAATCACACCCATCACTCGGGTAATGCCAACCCCGTAGGACGCGAGGTAGATTGGCTGTTGGCTACCGTCTTTAGCAGTGTAGAAGATTTTCATCTGCTCGGACTTTTCGGTGCCGAACTTGAAGATATTGCCCACTTCGGCGCTCTTTACGGGCTTGAGGCTAGCTTTGTCGATACCAAGCTCCATAGCCGCGTCTTCGAGAACTTCTTCGTTGACGGCCACCGTCCGGTCATCGTTGACGTAGAGTATATCCTCGCCAGCATCGCAGATAGTCTGGAACTCATGACTAAACTTGGTAAAGGCGCCGCCGCTCGCAAACGTGACAAACGTACTCTCGCCGAGGCCAAGTCGGTCGTAGATCCTTTTGTAGGCTTCGATAACCTTGTCGTAGTACTGGTCCATGTCCTCTTGGCTCGCGTGCAAAGAATACATGTCTTTCATCACAAATTCTCGACCGCGCATGATACCGCTCTTTGCCCGAAGCTCGTTGCGCATCTTGGTTTGGAACTGATAAACGCTGGTTGGTAAGTCTTTGTAGCTCTTGACGTACTGCTGCATCATTTCCATGATTGCTTCTTCGTGGCTCCAAGCAAAACCAACTTCTGTGTCGTCCTTTAGCTTTGATTTGAACCAGACATCGACAACCTTATCATCCCAGCGACCAGTGCCTTCCCATGTCTCTTTTCGCTGAAGGCTGCTCATGATGATCTCTTGTCCATGAACCGCATTCATCTCTTCACGCACAATCTGTTTGATCTTTTCGAGCACACGAAGTCCTAACGGTGTATAGGCATAGACTCCGGCCATAACTTTGTAAACGAAGCCAGCACGGATCAGTAGCTGTGCGTTCTTGGCAACCTCATCGGCAGGAGCGGTTTTGCTCGTTTTGGTAAATAGTTCGGAAACTCGCATTTGTTCGTATTATACCAGCTACAGCAGCTGTATACCGATTAACGGGCCGATAAACAGGAAGAAGTACGCCACGCTGTTCTTTACGGCGTGCAGGGCGATGCTCGACCAAACCGAACCGGTTCGTTCGCGCAGATAACAAAGAAAGACGCTGAGCACGGCCACATCGATGCCGACGTTCCATTGTAGGTGAACTAAGCCGAATACGATGCTCACAACGGCCGTCGTCAGCCAGAAACCAGCTCGCTCGCGAATGCGACCGAACAGATAGCCGCGGAACAGAAGCTCCTCGGCGACCGGCGGCAGGATCACCAATGCGATAAAGGCTGCCACGTACTCAAGTGGCTGAGAGATATCTTGAAAACCAACCTGCTGTTCTTGATCAACATCAAGCCATGGCAGCACCAGCTTGGCGATGATACCGACGATGATTGTCGTCGACATATAGAGCACCCACATCACTACAGGCAGCCAGAGTATCCACCAACCCGGGCGCTTCGTAACCCCTAGTAGGTCGCCGAGCCTTCGCCAACCCCTCCGTAGCAAAACCGGCAGCACCACCACGGCCAAAACCAGCGCGTAAATCATACCGCCAGCAAGTAATTGCCCGAGTGAAGCCTCAAAAAAACCTTCACCTCCTGGGATTGCATTGATCGCCAACGCAAAGATAAAACCCACGAAAAAGAAACTGAATAGTAACCACGACGACTCACCGACGATCGTCAGCAGCCTGTCGAACGATTTGTGGACCTTAGTTGCCAAACTTGCCGATATCCGCAATGGTTACGAGCACGAACAGTACCATCAACGCCATGAAACCGGTACCGTGGATCTTTTCCTCAAGATCTTTGGTTAGCGGTTTTTTCAGTACACGGAACAGCATGGTAACAAACCAACGACCACCGTCAAGTGCCGGGATCGGCAGGATGTTCATGATAGCGAGCGCTAGTGAAATCAGCGCCGTCATAAAGAGCAGCGAGGTTATCCCTGCCTCGCGAGCCGATGGGAACAGGATGCCGAGGATCGCTAGCGGACCAGCAACACCACTACTTACCTGATCAAGCTTTTTATCACCCTGTTCTTGGGCATTTTCGGACGGGGTTAACTTGTCCACGATACCGGTTCCAAACTTTGCGAGCATATCACCGAGGCCAGAGAGCGTCACCTGAGTGACTTGTCCGGTCAGTGCAACGCCGACTATCGGTGCTGACCAGGTCGAACGATAGGTGGTGCGTTGGTCGGCGCTAACCCCAAGGTATCCCTTGCTATCTTTGTTCTCGGCACGAAGCGTTAAATCTACTGAGCGCTCTTGTCCACCCCGTTTGTAGATCGCCTCAACGGTCTTTCCTTTGAACTGCTCAGTTAGGGCGCTGAGGTCACTTGGTTCATCGAGTTGTTGTCCGGCAAAGCGTAGAATCTGATCACCCGGTTCTAGCCCGGCCTTCTCAGCTGGCGACCCGTCGGTAGTCTGGACGATCGTTACTGGTTTGCGAATCTCGGTCGTATCGCTGGCTACCGTAAACTGGTTATCGATGACTTTTGGTAAGCCAACGAGCGCCAGGCCAGTAAAGATCAAGGCAGCCGTCGCCCAGTTGATAAACACACCGGCGAGCAATATCTTTGTCTTTACCCAGAGGCTGGCCGCACCGTAATCCCCCGGCTTGTCGGCAGCGTCATGTTCACCCTGGAGCTTTACGTAGCCACCGAGCGGTAGCCAGTTGAGCGTGAACAAAACGCCATTTCCCAGCTTGCGCGCCCATGCCCTCGGCGGAAAGCCGATACCGAACTCTTCGACCACAACCCCATTGCGACGTGCTGCGATGGCGTGACCTAGTTCGTGTAGTACCACGAGCAAAACCAACAAAAAAAGCCCGACCAGTACCGAGAAAACAAAGTTAAGAATTTCTAACATCTAGCGTTTTACCCTCCAAATCTTCGTGAACGCCGCTTATATTCCTCTATGATAGCATCTACATCTTCGGCGCGCATATCTGGCCAGAGCTTGTCGAGAAACAGAAACTCGCTGTAGGCGCTTCGCCACAGCATAAAGTTACTCAACCGCTGCTCACCGCTCGTGCGAACGACGACGTCACATGGCGGAATAGCCGGATGATCCAGATACTGCTCGAACAACTCTGCTGTCACTTCTGCTGGATTAATATCAGCCTCGGCGATACGCTGAGCCGCTCGGACAATCTCCTGCTGGCCGCCGTAGTTAAAGCACATGGCGAGCGTAGCGCGCTTGCCATCCTTCGAAGCCTCCTCGGCCTCGTCGATCATCTGGTTTATGTCGTCAGGCAGCCGATCACGGCCACCGAGAACGACGAGTTTAAAATCGTTCTTGACCAGCTCTTTGATATCTACTTTGAACAGCCTGCGGATGAGCTTCATGACGCCACGGACTTCTACTTCGGCTCGACTCCAGTTCTCGGTCGACCAGGTATAAAAAGAGATGTATTCGACCCCAGCGTCAGCGGTTGCTTCTATGACATCCTTGAGTGCGTTATAACCAGCCAGGTGCCCCTCATACGCCGGCAATCCATGCTTTTTTGCCCAACGACGGTTACCGTCGAGGATATACCCGACATGCTTAGGGGGTTTAGCTTCGTTTTCGTTCATAATCATTTATCAATTCTATATCTTTTATATCTTTTGGCCGCCCTTTTTCACGTTTCCACTTCTTTAGATAATCAAGGCTAACGTATTGAACTTCATCGAGCACAACGGTGTCAGCTAAGAGCCCTTCGTAGCCGACGCCGGACCAGTCAGTCCAGACCTCTAGGCCGGTCGCGTTGTCTTTGAGTACATAGC
>CAMPIR010000049.1 GCA_946886435.1 uncultured Candidatus Saccharibacteria bacterium
GCCGCTCGAAACACGTTCTCGTTAGTGCCAAAACGTTGTCGCTCGGCTACGACGCACCTCTTTTCACTGGGGTCTCCATTGACCTTCGCGAAGGTGAAGCAGTAGAGCTGCGCGGGCGTAACGGTGCCGGTAAAACAACCATCATCAAAGCCTTGCTCGGTGACCCTGCTCCGCGGTATTTTGCCGGTGAGCTCGAGTTGGATCCGAAAGTTCGGATCGGTATCTATGAGCAGGAAGTCTCGCATGAGTACTTCGAGCTGCCGCTCCATGACGCTATCGAGAAAATGTACCTAGATAAAAACCTATCGATAAACGAGACAAAGATTCGCGGCCTCATGAATGATTACCTCTTTACCGAGGGTGATGGCCAAGTGCCGATCAAACGCCTCAGCGGCGGTCAAAAGGCGCGTTTTCAGCTCATAGCGATGCTCGCAAACGACCCCCAGCTACTCATCCTTGATGAGCCGACTAACCACCTCGATCTGCCAAGTATAGAAGAGTTGGAAAATGCGTTGGAGCGCTATAATGGCGCCATCCTGTACGTCTCGCATGACAGTTATTTCCAGAAAAATCTCGGTGGCGAAGTCGTCGCTATTGGCTAGAAAATAGCCGTCTGCAGACATCTAACCACTGTTCGTCGCAGTCCGTACTGTCGGCTATCATCGAGCGCAGCTCAAGCATCCGAAGGCCCATGCGTCGATGCAGCTCTAAGCCCTTCTGGTTTTTGCTCAGTTGCATGGCTTTGATGAGCTCTTGGAACACCTCGTCATGCTCGGCTTTGTGGTCGTATACGGTGTCATCGTAATACGAGGCGTCCGCCTCGCCTAACAACTCCTTGAGCCGCTGGCGGAAAGGCTGCGGGTCGTCTGGTTCAGCGTTCAGGTCTCGATCTAAAGTCTCGGCCAGTGCCATACCGTGTTTGTCTTTGTACCCCGGATGATTGAGCATTTTGATAAAAAATTCTGTGACCTCGGAGCTGCTAAGTTCGGTAAAGTCGATGGATTCATCTTCTTCAGCCTCTCGTTGCAGCGGAATAACAGTCGCTAGTGGTTTTTCGGGTGTTGGTTCGTGCCGGAGTATTTCGCTCATACTACTTCCTTGTCGCGGTTAAGAGTGGCTATGGTTTAAGGGTGTTCTTTTTCCGGGCTATCTCGCGAGATCAGCTGTTTAAATCCATCCACCGCGAGCGTGAGAGCACTATAGTCGTGTCGTGCTGTGTTGTCTGCCTCTGGGTGTGTCGTTTCGGGCCGAGACTGGTCAGTAGGTGTATCCGGAGATAACGGAGACCCTTTCTGACGGAAGACACTTCCGTCGCGTATCAGATTTCTTATATCCCGGCTTAGCGGTGGGCGCTCTATTGCCATGGGCACTCCTCATAAAAGTTTAGAAAATGAAAAACGCTCGAACACGTCGAGCGGCGAGAACTGTCGCAGTTGGCTATGGAACCGTAGTCACCGCTCGTGTTCCATAGCCTTATTATATCGGAATTTTGCTTCCTATGCCATTTGTTTTGCGAGAGCGGCATCGATAGCTGGTCGGTCAAAGCCGAGGATGATCGTGCCATCAACATCGGAAACAGGTACGCCACGAAAGTTTCCACCGATCTTTTCCATCAACTCAGAGTGAGCTGCACCGTCGTTTTCAATATCTTTTTCTACCCAGTTAATACCCTTGTCGGTAAGGTATTTTTTGAGCATCTTGCAGTATCCGCACCAGGTAGTGCTGTAGATGATAACGGGGTTTGTTGAAGTTTCTGCCATCGGGATCTCCTTTGTTACTATAAAAAGTATAGTACAAGTTATGTTAAAAAGCTAGTGGATGAGGCTTGCGTGCGCGTCAAGTGCCAACCGCCGCACCCGCACGTGCACGCATATACTGTGAGCTGTAGTGTCGTGTAGATGATCATCTGCTCCTCGGCGACATGTTCGGCTTCTGATCGAGAGGCGTAGCGGTTTTTACCGCAGCACTGAGCGGGTTTTATGGGAATGAAAACTGGGTGTTTGCGAGCCATATCTACCACTATAAAACAGATTGTCGAGCTGCCTCAAGACTGATATACTATATAAAAGTGATGAAGTTTCATATCTCAGTACTGCCAAGCAGCGCTTATACACTCATGCCACGCCTAGAGGGTTGCGGTCGTGTTTAGTTTGTTCGCAGCCGGAAATGGTATTCCTCTCGCGCCTGAGCCGATAGCAGATATTCTCGGCTTGCATTTTACGAATGCCATGTTGTTTGGGCTGGTTATGGCCGTACTCGTGCTCAGCATGTTTGCGTTCGCGGCGCGGCGAACCGAGGCGCGTCCGGGGTCAAAGTTTACGTTTGCCATAGAAAGCCTTGTTGAGTTTGTTCTTCAGCTCGGGGAGGAAAACTTTGGTTCCCGGGAAAAGTCGATCAAATACATGCCACTCCTGCTCACGCTGTTTACTTTTATCCTGTTTTCGAACATGTTTGCGCTCTTCCCTGGTGTTAGTACGATCAATATCGCAACTCATGAAGGCGACGTTCCGCTGCTGCGTGCGTTCACGACAGACCTTAATGCAACACTTGCCATGGCGGTGCTCACAATCGGTACTATCCAGGTGGTTGCTATCCGCCAGCTCGGCATAAAGAAACATCTGATGCACTATTTCACCAATAAGCCGTGGAACCCGATGAACTTGTTTATCGGTCTTATCGAGGTGATGGGTGAGTTTATTCGCATCATTACCCTCAGTATGCGTCTTTTCGGCGTGATATATGCCGGTGAAGTTCTGATCCACGTGGTTGGCGAGATGGCCGGTAACTATGGTTGGGCCGCGACATTTCCGGTCTATCTCATGGAAGTATTCTTTGGTGTTATCCAAGCCTACCTGTTTATGATGCTCAGCATGGTGTACCTCGCGATCGCGACCAACGACGACCATGCCGAGGAGCACGATGATAGTCACTCAAAGCCTGAGCCTAAACCAGTCACGAGTGCATTAACCAGTTAAAAAACTAAGGAGATAATAATAATGGATATTGACGCAAGTCTCATCAAGGGTCTGACAATCGCTTTCGGTGCTATCGGTCCAGCAATCGGTGTCGGTATGATCGGTGCGAGCGCCGTTCGTTCGGTTGGCCGTAACCCTGAAGCCCAAGGTAAAGTTCTATCAACAGCATTCATCATGGCTGGTTTGGTTGACGCCGTTCTTGCCTTCGTACTATTGATCGTCTTTACGACCTCTTAAGGAGCCGATAAACTATGAGTCCACTCATACAATTCGGTGCCGAAGCTAGCGGCGGACTCGGTGTTCTCGGTATTAACGTACAGGGTTTCTTTTTCCAGCTGATTACCTTCGTCCTCGTGCTACTGCTCCTGCACAAGTACGTCTACAAACAGTTGGTTGAGACGCTCGAAGCGCGTCGCATGGCGGTGATAGAGAGTCTTGATAATGCCAAAGAGGCAGCGGCCGAGCTCGAAAAGACCAACGAGAAAACAGCAGAGCTCATGAAACAAGCACGCAAAGAGGCAGGTGATGTTGTAGCTCTCGCGCAAAAAGAAGCCGCTAAGGTTGCCGAAGAAGCCGAGGCAAAAGCCAGCAAGAAAGCCGCTCATCTGATCGAACAGGCCGAAGCGCGTATCCATAGCGATATAGCAGCCGCTCGTGTAAGTTTGCATGCAGAGATGGTAGATCTCGTAGCTGCGGCTACCGAAAAAGTAATCCAGCAAAAGCTCGATGCAAAAAGCGATAGTGCGCTTATCAAAAAAGCGCTCGAGGAATCACGTTAACGGTATGAAAGCTTCTCGTCGCGTTCTTACCCGATACGTTGCTGAGCAACTGCAGACCGGTGCAAAGCGCCAGGATGTTGTTGCCTCTCTTGCGGCATATATCGTGGAGCACAAACTGCACTCGCAGATCGAACTGATACTTGCGGATATTGCCAAGAATCTAGCCGCCAGCGGCCACATCGAAGCGACCGTTACGACTGCTCATCCACTCGATAGTTCACTGAAACAAGCCGTTATCGACTACGTTAGGTCTATTGAGTCGGCAACCGAGATTCAGATTACCGAGCGAGTTAACCCAGAGCAGCTTGGCGGCATCATCATCGAGACCCCGAACCGCCGGTTTGATGCATCAATTGCGACGAAATTAAAGCGATTACGTAACGCCTGATAGGAGAAAGATAAGTAATGTCAGATATCAAAGTAAAAGAACTAGCACGCGACCTTCAGCGTAGTATCGAGAATCTCCAGGTTGGTGGTGAGCTCGGTACATCCGGCATCGTTACCCGTGTTGGTGATGGTGTGGCCTGGATCTATGGCCTGACCGACTGTGGATTTAATGAAATTGTTCGTATCGAGACAGCCGACGGTGTTGTTGAAGCGTTCGCGCTGAACCTCATGGAAGACGAGATCGGTGCTGTTCTCCTCGGCGAAGACTCAAAGGTTAAAGCCGGAGCGCGCGTCACGCTCGCTGGTAACGTCCTCTCGGTGCCGGTTGGCGAAGAGCTGCTCGGCCGTGTCGTTGACCCTCTCGGCCGTCCCCTCGACGGTAAGGGTCCGATCAAGACCAAGAAAACTGGTCTCGTTGAGCGTCCTGCTATCGGCGTCATGGGTCGCAAAAGCGTCCATGAACCACTGATGACCGGCCTCATGGCTATCGACACGATGGTACCGATCGGTCGTGGCCAGCGTGAGCTGATCATCGGTGACCGCCAGACCGGTAAAACGGCTATTGCTGTCGACACGATGATCAACCAGGCTCGTCAAAAGACTGGCGTCGTTAACGTTTACGTTGCGATCGGCCAGAAGCTCTCAAAGGTTGCTCGTATTATCGATCGCCTCGAAGAAGAAGGTGTAATGGATCAGTCGATTGTTGTCGTGACTGGCCCGAGTGACCCTGCCTCCCTGCTCTACTTGGCGCCGTATGCCGGTACCGCTATGGGTGAGTATTTCCGTGACAATAAAGGTCACGCCCTGATGATCTATGACGACCTAACGAAACACGCTATGGCTTATCGACAAATGTCACTCCTGCTCCGTCGTCCACCGGGACGCGAAGCTTACCCAGGTGATGTTTTCTATCTGCACTCACGCCTTTTGGAGCGTGCTGCGAAGCTCAGTGATGATCTCGGTGCTGGTTCGTTGACCGCCCTACCTATCATCGAAACCCAGGCTGGTGACATCTCGGCTTACATCCCGACGAACGTCATCTCGATTACTGACGGTCAGATCTTTCTTGAAACAGACCTGTTCTACCAGGGCATCCGTCCGGCTATCTCCGTTGGTCTGTCGGTCTCACGTGTTGGTGGATCAGCTCAGACA
>CAMPIR010000050.1 GCA_946886435.1 uncultured Candidatus Saccharibacteria bacterium
AGCCCCATGATCGCCGGTCGCAGTTCTATGAGGATCTTGCGTACCAGTTGAGATTTGAGCCCGCGGATGGCAGGATATACCGGCACGATACGACCACCGCTGACCGCCAAGTCCTTGACCTGCTCAACGCTCGGGTTGACGATCTGGTAGCGTTGTCGCTGCAGCCCGAACTCCCCAGAAACTAACCATTCGCCGCCACTTTTGAGCTGCTCGGTACGATAGCCCTGGTTAAACCAGACGACGGGGACTTTGGCGCTATCATCGACGAGAACCGCCTCGGTAACACTCATACCACGACGAACCCGTCGGGTCGTGACACCGCTAAATGACCCCTTTACCGAAACTTTGCCCGGTTTTATATGAGCGATCTTACCTACCGCTGAGAAATCTTCGTGTTTTCGAGGCAGAAAGTGTATCAGATCCCCGACTGTATTGAGGCCAGCTACCGCCAACTGTTCAGCCGTTTTTGGGCCAACGCCCTTTATAGCCGTAAGTGGCGTCGTAAGCCGGATCATTAGCGGACCAGAATAAAGCTGTTTTTGCCTTTTTTAATAAGACACGGACTGGAAAGCTCGCTATCCTCTAGAACTTTTTCACCGTTTACGCTGACTGCACCGCCAACAAGCAAACGCTTGGCTTCGCCGTTACTCGTCGCAACGCCACTCGCTACGAGAGCCTCGACAATGTGACCGCTATCAGTGGTCGGGATCTCCTGGGCTAGCGCATCGAGCTCATCGTTATTTAGGTCGGCAAACGGCCGGCCACCGAAGAGAACTTCTGTAACATTTTTTGACTGCTCGGCTTGTGCTTCGCCGTGTACGATCTTGGTTGCTTCATAGGCCAGTGCTCGCTGAGCGGTCCTGTTGGCAGCATTTTCGGCAGTGGCGGCGGCAAGCTCCTCGACAGCCTCTTTTGTTAGCAGTGTGTATACCTTTAGGTAATCGATCACGCCTTCGTCGTCGGTGTTGAGCCAGAACTGGTAGAACTTGAACGGGCTGGTTTTGTTTGGGTCGAGCCAAACGGCGCCGTCTTCGGACTTGCCGAACTTTTTGCCGGTCGCACGGTTTACGATCAGCGGTGTCGAGTAGACGTGCGCTTCACCACCCTCTAGTTTCCGTATCAGACTAACGCCAGTGATACTGTTGCCCCATTGATCAGCGCCGCAAACCTGAAGCGTCGCGCCTTTTTCGCGGAACAGATGGAGAAAATCATAGCCCTGTATGAGCGAGTAGCTAAACTCCGCATAGCTGATGCCTGCACCGCCTTCGCCTATGCGACTCTGGACAAACTCGCGATCAAGCATCTGGGTTATCGACATGTGCTTACCGATGACACGGAGGAAGTCTAGGTAGTTGATGTTCTTAAACCAGTCATAATTGTCGACAATCTCAAACGCCTGTCCGTCAAAGACGGTTTTGTATTGGCCGGCGATTGCTTCTTTGTTGGCTGCGATCTCTTCGAGGGTTATGAGGTCCCGCTCTTGCTTTTTGCCGTCGGGGTCGCCGATCATACCGGTGGCACCGCCGACCAGGAGGATAGCCTTGTAGCCATGCGCAATAAAATGTCGGACCATCATAGCTGCGGCAAGATTGCCGATAGTCATAGAGTCGGCACTCGGGTCAACGCCCCAGTAGAGCGTGCGTGGCTCATTAACGGCGCTGATATCTGAAAATGTAGTCTGGTTGACGAATCCTCGCCAGGTCAGTTCTTCGGCTAAAGTCATAGTTGTTTCGGATTTCCTGTATCTTAAATACCTCTGTTAGTTAGTATACCGTAAAAGTAGTTGTGAGTGATGCATTCGTGTATACTTATGCATAAGTTTAAACACTCGAGAGGGAGTATCGATTTCTAATTATGCCGTCGAAAAAACGTAGCAACAAGGCACTTAACGTTTACGCTAACCTAAACAATCGTCGTCGATCAAACAAGGACTATCGTTCACGCCGTAAGGCCGAGTATCTCGCTACCCTCCCGAAACATCCAGTCAAGCGGTTTATGTACCGTCTTCATCCACGACGTTTCTTCGCTTATTGGTTCAGCCGAGAAGGTGGGATCATGGCGCTCAAGATCGGTGGTGTCGGTATCTTGCTCATGGTACTCATGTTCGGTGCGTTATTCGCCTACTATCGTCGTGAGCTCGACGCAATTCGTCCGAGCGAGCTAAGTAAGCGCGTCCAAACAACCGTCACAAAGTACTACGACCGCAACGGCCAACTGCTGTGGGAGGACAAGGGTGACGGTGATTACAAGCTGGTCGTCAAGTCTGAAGATATCGCTGATTCGATGAAAAAAGCGACCATCGCTATCGAGGATAAAGACTTCTACAAGCACGTTGGCTTCAGCCTAACCGGTATCACCCGCGCAGCAATCAGCAACGTCCAAGGCGATGGCGCAACTCAGGGTGGATCGACGCTTACCCAGCAACTCGTCAAACAGGTTTTCTTTGCTGACGAAGCCGGCAACCGGGGGTTGGGCGGTATCCCGCGCAAGATCAAAGAGCTGATATTGTCCGTAGAAGTTGAGCGTATGTACAACAAGGACCAGATATTAACCTTGTATCTGAACGAGTCGCCATATGGCGGCCGTCGTAACGGTGTCGAGTCGGCTGCGAAAACCTATTTCAATAAGTCAGCCAAAGATCTGACCCTCGCCGAATCAGCGCTTCTTGCTAGCATACCTCAGCTACCCGGCCTCTATGATCCATACAACCCGGATGGACATAAGGCACTTATCTCGCGCCAACACACTACGCTGGACTATATGGTTGAGCAAGGCTATATCAAAAAAGCCGAAGCGGAAGCCGCCAAAAAGGTTGATATCATGGCGACGATTCAGCCCGAAACGAACCAGTTCAAGGGCATCAAAGCACCACACTTCGTACAAATGGTTAAGTCAGAGCTAGAAGCCAAGCTCGGCAAAAAGACTGTTGGCGCTGGAGGGTTAACGATAAAAACCACTCTCGACGTCAGAGCACAAGAGGTTGTTGACGCGGCTATAGAAAAGCTTTTCGCGAGCAGTCTCCCAGGCAAAGCAAACTTTGACAACGGGGCCGCAACGCTCGTTGATACGCAAACCGGACAGATTCTCGCACTGCGTGGTTCACGCGACTACCAGTATCCGGACTATGGTGCCGTCAACGCCGCCACGTCGTTTATCCAGCCAGGGTCAAGTATCAAACCGCTCGTCTTTGCGACACTATTCAAAGAACGTGATGGTCAGAATTACGGCGCCGGTTCTATACTGTCCGACAGTCCGCTACCGCAAAGTATCTACCGCACCGATGACGGGAAGTCTGTTGCTAACTTTGACAACAAATTCCGCGGCAATATACCGATTCGTTCCAGCCTGGCTGAATCCCGTAACGTTCCTGCCATCAAGGCCATGCATATCGCTGGCGTTGACGATACAATCAAAAACATCCATGCCTACGGCGATCACAGCTACTGCACTCAGGGCGTCGACAAGCAGGTCGGTCTTGCCGCAGCTATCGGTGGATGTGGCCTAAAGCAAGTTGAGCACGCCAACGCCTTCGCTACGTTCGCACGCATGGGCGTCTACAAGCCAGTCAGTAGTATTCTCGAAGTCAAAAACTCTCAGGGCCAAGTTATCCAGCGTTGGAAAGATGAAGGTAAACAAGTCGCTGATCCTCAAATCACCTACATGATTGCCGATATCCTCAGCGATGACGCCGCACGTTCTCCATCCTATGGTCGAGGCGCAAGTGGCTTAAATGTCCCCGGCGTTAAAACAGCCACAAAGACCGGTACTTCAAACCTTGGAAAATTCTCTAAAGACCTCTGGATGAACAGTTTCTCAACTAAGGCTTCCCTGAGCGTTTGGGTCGGTAACCACGACAACACCTCTATGAGTAATGCACTCTCAAGTATCGTTGGGCCGACCGTCAGCATGATCATGCACGACACCCATATAAATATCTTCCAGCCAGAAGGCAGCTGGACACAAGGTGATTGGTTTGATCCTCCAAACGGCCTACAGCGCCTCTCGGTTTCTGGCCGCACTGACTGGTTCCCTTCCTGGTACAACAAACGAAGCGCGGCTGGTGTTGCAATGACCTTCGATAAGGTGTCGAAGAAAAAAGCAACCGATTGTACCCCGGAAAGCGCCGAGATACAACTCACCGTCCAGAAGATCACTGATCCTATCACCAAGAAAACGACCTATCTAGCACCAGACGGCTACGACGCAAGCGTCAGTGACGATATTCACGGCTGTGATGATGTAGCCCCGTATGTGACTGATCTGGCATACATAAACGGCAAGCTTGTGGCAAAAGTTACAAAGACCACCCATCCACTCCAGAGTGTAGAGTTTAAAATCGGCGGACAAGTTATCGGTACGGTACCGATGAGTGGAAGCGGCGATGCGACGTTGGCGTACAACGGAACCAGCAAACAAACCGTAACGGCAACCGTTATCGATACGGCCCTCCTTAGTAGTTCAAAGGACGCAGTCATAACCTTCCCTGACGAATGAAGAGATAAGCCCGGTCCCCGCCGTAGGCATTAAAAATAGAGCGTCCTCTGCGGCGCTCTATTTTTTTAAATAAAGTTATTTATTTGCAAGATCGACAAGTGTATCTTCGGGCGTTGCGCGACGCGCTCTTCCACTGCCGCGACGGGCGTTTTGGGGCCGTTCGTTGGTAGCAGAAGAGTTATTGCGTGTGGCTCCCTGGCTTTGGCTGCTAGCTTCACCGGGTGCTTGCGTCGCAACCGGCTTTGCAGTTTTTGGCGGCCGTGCACGATGGGCGTCAGTATCATGTGAAACCTTCTTAGCAGAAAGCCTCTTTGCGAACATCATCCGTCCAGCAGCGGTCTGCAATACGCGGGTTAGCTCGACGTCGGTAGTCTGACCGATCAGTTCGCGCGAATCATCGACGACGACCATGGTGCCGTCATCCAGGTACCCAACGGCCTGTTTTTTATCTTGGCCTGGCTGTACCAGTTCAACGGAAATCTTCTCACCCGGCAAATGAACGACCCGTAACGCGTGAGCTAACTCATTGATGTTGATGATCTCAACCGACTGAACTCGAGCCGCTTTATTGAGGTTATAGTCGATCGTACATAGTTTTGCGCCACTGCGCTGCGCTAGGATGATGAGCTGTTCATCGACACCATGCTCGCTCACGCTGCCGTCATCACGAACTTCAACGTCAACATCAGGTAGTTCCTGAAGCTTCTCGATTACCTCAAGTCCAAAACGCGCTCGTTCACG
>CAMPIR010000051.1 GCA_946886435.1 uncultured Candidatus Saccharibacteria bacterium
TTCGGATCGGTGTAGTTACCATAGCTTTTACTCATCTTGCGGCCGTCGTTACCGGCAACGTTCCCTGTTACAATGACGTTCTTGAATGAGTTCTCGCCAAAGAGCGCAACGCTCATGGCGTGCATATAGTAGAACCAGGCGCGGACCTGTCCGATATACTCGACGATAAAATCACCCGGGAAGTTCGACTCGAACTTTTCCTTGTTTTCAAATGGGTAATGGAACTGCGCGAACGGCATACTGCCGGCCTCGAACCAACTGTCCATCACCTTGTCGATCCTCGTGTATTCTTCACCATCGATCGTGAACTTTACGTCGTCGATCCATGGACGGTGGTAGTCTTCGAGCTCGTCACCAGAGAGTTCTTTGAGCTCGGCGTAGCTACCGACAACACGTGTCTTACCTGATTCACTCTTCCAGACCGGCATCGCCGTCGCCCAAAAACGGTCACGCGAGATGTTCCAGTCCGGAGCTGACTCGACGGTCTTTGCGAATCGGCCGTGTTTTACATGAGGCGGGAACCAGTTGATCGGCTCGTTTTTTTCTAGCATCTTAGTCCGCTGCGCATCAATATCCATAAACCAGCTCGGATGAGCCCGGTACATCAGTTTAGTGCCGCAGCGGTGGCAGTGTGGATAGCTGTGGCGGAAGTAGTCAATCTTCCAGACGACACCGCGCGCGTGAAGATCTTTAGCGATAGTTTTGTTAATCTCCCAGACATTCTCGCCCTTCCAGTCGCCTTCAGTAAAGAAGCCGTTCTGGTCAATGGTGTGAATCGCTGGGAAACCTTCTTTCTTGGCAAGTACATAGTCTTCCTCGCCGTACGTCGGCGCCAGATGGACGATGCCAGTACCGGCCTCGGTCTCTACGTAATCAGCATGCCAGACCTTGTGGGCATTTTCGCCGCGGTCGACAAACAGTGGTCGGTATTCGAGCCCAACCAGCTCTGCACCAAGTAGCTCGCGAAGCAGTTCGTACGGAAGCGGCTGGTGTTTTTCGTCGGTAAAGACTTTCTCGACGAGATCTTTCGCCACCACCATACGCTCGCCGTCGACCTCTACCTCTACATAGGTAACGTCTTTGTTGACGGCTAGTGCGGTGTTCGCTGGCAACGTCCACGGTGTCGTTGTCCAAGCGAGCAACGTCCGCCCATCGTCGAGCTTGAACTTCACATAGACACTTGGATCGGTTACGTCCTGGTACGCACCGGCATCCATCGTGACCTCGGCCTTGCTGAGCGGCGTACCGTCGAGCGTACAGTACATCAAGACCTTTTCGCCCTCATATATCTTGCCCTTTTCATACAACGTCTTGAACGCCCACCAGATCGACTCCATATAGTCACGATCCATCGTTTTGTATGCGCCCTTGAAATCTACCCAGCGGCCGACACGGTCAACGACATCTTCCCACGCGCTACTGGTCTCCAGCATGTTAGCCCGAGTCGCGAGGATGTATTTCTCGAGACCGTATTCGAGTACTTCCTCACGGGAATGGATGTTGAGCTTTTTCTCCGTATAGCGTTCTGCCGGCAAGCCATGTGCATCCCAACCCCAGACACGTTCGACGTGCTTACCCTTCATGGTCTGGTAGCGAGGCACGGCGTCCTTGACGATAGAACTCAACAGTGTCCCATGGTGTGGCACACCAGAGATGAAAGGTGGACCATCATAAAATACATACGAGTTGTCTTTTGGACGCTGCTCGACAGACTTTTCGAACGTCCTGTCTTCCTTCCAGCGCTGCACCCAGTCTTTTTCATACTCGAGCGCTCGGCGACGTGTTCCTGACTTAAACTTCATCGTTGTTCTCTTTCTCTAGAACCCCTGCTTCACCGAGAATAACGTCAGGATCTTCGCCTAACTCAAGCAGCATGCCATACACGGCACCAACTTTATCTTCAAAATCATGGCCATCTAGAAATTCCTCATCAGCCTCAAGGTACTCAGCGATGATGACATCGAGCGCACGTTTACGTTCGAATTCCACGGCTTGTTCGACACTATTTTCTTCGTATTCGCCCATGTTATGTCTCCTTAAAACATAAAAATCCCTTTGTAGTCACTGGAATCCGCATCTCGCGGACGGTACCATCCAGTTTCTAAAAAGAGATTCTTCTTAGCGCTTAGTTGTTTCGGTCTATCGTGCCGATACCGGTGAGATCTACTGGTTCGCCAGCTGGCGGACGTTCTTCCCACAGACATTCGCGGTGGATGGCCGCTCACCCCAAGTAAAATGAGGACGTCTTTCGCCCTCATTTTACTCTGTTTCCCGGTTTTGCTCAAGTAAGCTTACTGAAGCCAGGAGTTCTTTTTGACAAGTGTTTGTCGGCGCCACCAATCCGCGAGGCTGTAGCGGTGCTGTGGCACGCTAGCCAACACAAGTAGTACCGACGCATACACGACATGGTCGTCAATCAACGGGTTCGTCTCGAGTGGCATCGAAGCAGCCCACATGAGCATCATGAGTAGGGCGCCGCTCCAACCGGCCAGGCGCATTGCGACACCGAAGACAAGAGCTACGCCGATACCGAGCAGGCCGATCATAAACAACCAGTCAGCCCAGCCGCTACCGGCGATGCCGTTAAAAAATGCTGCAAACGGCCCTTCGACGCCGTTTAAAAACCCAGTTGTTGGTGAACCACCGCTCAGCCATGCGCGCGCCTCTGGTGTCGCCAGTCCAAGCCCTAGCAGCTTGTCAGCAAACGCCCAGACAAAGATAAAACCGAGTAGTATGCGCGTGACAGCGAGGCCTGTCCATGCCCTGCTGTTAGTGTCTTTTTTTGCCATATGACTCCTTTACTTGGACTATATTTTTCATATCATTTCGCCTTTTCACTTTTCGAAATAGCTCAACATAAGCGTAATCCCGATACTATGATTTTGCAATCATTTTATGATTTGGGGAGCATCGGAATCAGCACGCTCGTTTGCTCACGATACTCCGCCCAGCCTGGACGCCCTTCGAAGCGTTTTTCGTTCAAGGGTATGCCTGAAACGAAAATGATCAAGTAACTTATGACGAGCGGCCCGGCTAACCCTACCCACCCAAACGGCACCATAAGACAGATGATGCCTATACCCCACCACTGCGTCAGTTCACCAAAATAGTTTGGATGACGGGTATACCTCCATAGTCCTCGTGACATAATCTTTCCCTTGTTTTTAGGGTTGGCGATAAAACCTCGCAACTGACGGTCGCCTATCGATTCGAAAGCAAACCCGACGACCCAGGCCACGACCCCAACATATACCCCTATCGTCCATGTAGCGTCAGACGACTGATTGATCATGATCACCGGAAGAGAAATAATCAGTGCCAATACTGCCTGTAAAAGATATATTCGCGTATAGATAGTGACGGCGATATTGCCACGCCACTTTTTCCTGAGCTCAACATACCGCGGATCTTCACTATCCGTTGCCTGTATCCTGCGCAGGATGTGCCAGCTCAATCGCACACCCCATACAAAGACCAAAGCCGTTACGAGTAGCTGAACATCGAACTCCAGCTTTTCGCCTGGTTGCAACAAAAAGCTAACCAGCGCTATCGCCATGAATGACCAGCCCCAAGCTGCATCGACGAGGTCGTATCGTTTGATATGACGGGCTATCACAAAAACAATACTCATCAATAGCACGGCCGCCAATCCACTGCACAGAAAGGCAAAGAGTAGAGATGTGTGCATACCGTTTATACGCGTGTCGCCACAAGATACGTAAGGGTGGCGACAGTGGCAGTTAGAACTACCCCCCAGATGATATCAACAACCACTACAGTGAGCGGGAAGCCTTTTAGCGTCGCGTGGTTCGTGAGGTCATAGGTTGCATACGTAACAAGCCCGAGGAGTGCCCCCAGCCCAAGCGCGACTTTCCAGTCACCCGCCTGTACAGCCGGGAGAACTGCGAATACAACCACACCGACCACAAAGATTACGTAAAAGATTATCGCAGAAATCATATTGGGCTTTTCGAGCAGCATCGGACCCAGCTGACTTTTGTAAAACCTGTTTGCCACAACGCTGAGCCACAGCGCATCTATAATGCCCATAATCCCACCGGCGACAAGTAACTTGATTAAAAAGTCAGTCATATGTTCCCTTTTCTAGGCAAACAGCCCGTCGCCGTACTTCAGAAAAATACCGGCAACGATAACGAAGATCAGCGCCGCCATGACGAACTTGTCATAATCCTTGTCGAGCCAAGCATGCGCTCGTTTACTGAGCTTTTTCGGCAAATAGAGATTGTCTTCCCTGATGTTGTATCGGGTTAACGCGAACCAAACGAGGATTGTCGTCAATGTCACGAGCAAGCACCATGGACAGAGCGCCTGGATGATGAACATGCTGACATACAGTAACCCAAGCGCGAACAAGAGCCCGGCTGTATAAAAGATCTGCGCCGTGAACATGAAACGCCGCGGGAACTTTACCCCCGCGAGACCAGCGATAGCCACCGCGATCACTACTGGCTCCGCCATCATACCGATAAAGCTATTCGGAAAGCCCATGAACGTCGCGCTCGGGTGGGCCGCCACTGTCGCACAGTTCAGCACGATGTTCACGCTACAGCTCAGCTGCGCGTTTGGGTTCTTTGCGATCTCGATAGCTTCGACCGAAAGTACAAATGACGCCAGCAGGCTAAGCACTGCCCCGACGAGCATGCTCGTGAAAATCCAACGGTTGTCACGCATCTTTTTATCGTTATGGGTGAAATATTCTCTTAGGGTCTTAAGCATAGAAACTTACCTCCGAAATAGTTGGCATCGGCAAACCGCGCCATAGATTTTGCATTACCCCGTTGTCATCCAGCGCCACAACGCTCGGGTACTCGACGATGTCATAGGTCCGACATAGTTCCGCACCCTCACGCGTCTCGGGGTCGACAGTTTCGA
>CAMPIR010000052.1 GCA_946886435.1 uncultured Candidatus Saccharibacteria bacterium
TTGCCAGGATGAGAACCTGGTGTCCTAACCGTTAGACGATGAGGCCAAATTTAACCTCCCTACTCTACCAAAACAGAGGCGAGGTGTCTAGGCGTTTAGAAGTCAAACTGGGCGCTGAGCTCAGCGTCTAGCGCGTCAAGCTCTGTCGTGTCGAGCTGCTCGGTGACGGCATCGATGTCATCGGTCGTTTCGATGTCAGTAACTTTGACCGTCTTTGGTCGTTCGGAGGTTGCTACCTGGGTGTTGTCCTGGGCTTCGAGGAACTGGAAAGCGACGAGGCCGACGAGGGTGATGGTCGCGACGACCATGACGATACCAAAGAGTGCGAAGCCGCGCTGGCGAAGTGATTTATTGCTCACGTGACCCCTCCTCTGCCGCGTTTTCGACGGTCTGGTTGTTGACCGCAGCGCTCTTGACGGCAACGGCGTAATTTTTCAAGTCAGTTCGGTAGGTTTTGAGGGCTTCTTTTTGAGCGGCGACTTGTTCGGTGACGATCTTGCCTGGCGAATGGGCGTCGGTACTCTCACAGCTAAAATCAGTCACTTTCGCGGTTTCTATAGCAGCGAGCGCACTCCCCTCTGAGTCGTTGAGGATGTTTCGTAACGCCTCGGCATTGTCGATGTTTAGCTGTTTTTCGGCAACGAAAGCGTCGAGTCGATCCCGGATGCTCTTGAAGGTGTTAAAGTGACGCTCCGCGGCAGTAGAACGATTATCGAGAACTTGGTTTATGGTAGTTTCTTTCTTTTCGCAGGTTTCAGCTCGCTGACCGGAGAGTTTGTCGGTAATGGCGCTACGTTTCGCATCGATGCGGGCTTGGATTTCCTGGCGCTTTACCTGCACTTCTTCAGGCATCGCCGCATCACGCGCAGACTCGACCGTTCCGCGGACATGCTCGGTTGTAGTGCGTACGCTATGCGTGATTTCCCCGAGCAGCGCAAAAGATGTTAGCGGAAGGCCGACTACGAGAGCCGCCGCGAATAGAACTATTGGTATAGAGAACTTTTTCATATGTTTCCTATCACTACGTTATATCGTCGTCTAACTATCATACTACTTTTGCCTATAATGCAACAAGCTCACCTGGTGTGTTAGCTGGTCGAAGCTACCGATAGTTAGTAAACGAAACTGGAAAACCAAATTCTGCATCACCGAGCAACTGCATGACTTTTTGGAGGTCGTCTTTGCTGCTGCTGGTGACTCGGACTGCTTCGCCTTGGATCTGCGGTTTTACCTTCGGGAAGGCATCACGAATGGTTTTAGTGATCTGTTTTGCCTTATCGCCATCGAGCCCAGCGATGAACGGGATTTCCTTGGTCATTTTGAGGTTGCTGGTGGTTGGGTCTTTGCTAAGATCAAGAACTTTGGTGCTAACTCCCCGGTTGATTAGTCCTCGGCGCACTATATCTATGATTGCCTCCAGCTGCATGTCGCTGTTGCCGGTGGCAACGAACCCTGTTTTGTCGCCGAGCCACTCGAGCTTTGCTGGTGTGTTTTTGAAATCGTAACGATTGGCCAGTTCACGCTCGGCTTGCATATATACGTTGTTGATTTCTGCTTTGTCGTAGTCCGAGACGACGTCAAATGAAAAGTTTGCCATAGTAGTGTCCTTATTCTCTTACGGTGATCGTGCCGGTCAGGCTGTCGTTTAGGTGGTCATGGTAGCCCCAGACCCCCGGCGTGTTTGCGGTATAGGTGGTTGATTCACCGGGTGACAATGTTCCCAGGTTCATCTCACTGTTGTCGCGATGAGACGGGTGGTCATCAGACGAAAACTGGACGCTCTCCGACGATTCGTTTTTTATCGTGACGGTCGTGCCGCGCTGGACAGTGATGTCGCGAGGCGTAAAGCCGTCGTCTGTAAAGGTGATAGTGGCGCTTTCGCCTTGTGTTGTTGTGGTTTCGTCGGTCGAATCAGCCGGTGCGCTGGTGTTTGACTCTACGTTACTGGTCTCTGGCGTTCGGTCGTTGGCGTTCTGTAGGGCATAGACGCTCCAGCCTGCGATGGCTAAGATCACGACGACAACGACACCGATGATGAGACCTTTATGTTCATTTTGTTGGTTCATGCTGACTCCTTTGCTTATCATAGTGACTATACACGGCACTGAGAACAAATGTTATTGCATACCCAATCCATACGATCCGAAACCAGTCGCTGCTGAGCTCGCCGCCGAGAATAAAACCATGCCAGAGTATGAGTAGCATGGCACCGATATTTGCCCACTGTACGAAACGCCACCACGGACGGTCGATATAGAGGCGGCGAAACTCAAATGCTAGAAAGCAGATTAACGCGATAACTCCGGCTATGATCGCGACACGCTCCAAGAGCGAAGGATATATAGTGAAAAAGCTAAAGGGAGGCGGCCCGAGTCCATCGATGTATAGTTGCAGCTGTAGTAGGCCGGGATGTAGCAATATACAGACGAGAACTATCGCGCTCGTGAGCTGAAAATATGATTGCAACGCATCTTTTGGTACCCGATACCAACGACGAAGCGCATCGCTGACATAGTGGGCCCACATCAAACCAAAGGCGATGAGGCCGAGTAGCGGAAAGAGGCTGTATGTCGTGATGCTACTCGCCGAAGGTAGCCACACGACAACAGCGAGGCCAACCGCCAGAAGAGATAGTAGGTAGCTGCTGATGAGTACGAGACGACGTGGTTGCATACCTCTAGTATAAAGGTTGATGACCAGAGCGTGCTATTCGATTTTTTCCATATGTAGGATGATGTCGATCAGCTTGCGCGGTGTAATATCGGCTTTGATAAGGTAGCCATCAACTTTTTCCTGCATCGCTATGCGACTTTCTTCGTCTTGGTCAAAGTTCGTCAGGATGATAATCCGACTCTTTGGTATCTTGTCCTCCGAGTCTCGTAACAGTCCGAGAACGTCTCCGCCCTGAACCTCTGGCAGCATAATGTCGAGTAGTATGAGATCGTATGACTTAGCAAGGGCAGCCATCTGACCCTCCCTGCCTGTCACGACCCAGTCAACGACAAAGCCTGCCTGACGGAGGCTACGTTGGTACATTTCACCGATAAAACGGTCGTCTTCGATGATGAGTATGTTTTGTATGGCTGACATATGATTGGTTATCCTCTGTACATCGCGTGATTTTTTATCCATCCGTTACTTGTCTCTATAATACCGTCATTTATGCTTCCTGAGGCTAATAGTTTTTCAGCTACCGCCGAGTACAGCGGCAAACTAAAGTAAAAGATACTTCCCTCACCTTCGGTCGACGACAACCCGATGCGGCCTCCATGTGATTCGACGATTGCTTTTGATATATAGAGACCAAGGCCGGTTCCGGAAACGGTTTGACGCGATCGGTGCGAGCGGTAGAATTTGCTAAAGAGGCTACCGACGACTGAGCTTGGGATGCCAATACCGTAGTCCTGGACTCTGAAAAATATATGCTGTCCATCGACTCCGGACGAGACCAGTACCTGACCGCCCTCGCGCGAGTATTTGATGGCATTATCGACGAGGTTCGCCATAACTTCTGAGAGACTGTTTCGATCGGCGGCGATGGTTGGCAGATCACCCGATAGGCTAACGTTCAGTACCCTGCCCTGTGTGCTTGCGCGGAGAGCTAGATCGTCGGCGATCAATGTATAGATATCGTTTAGATTATCCTCACGAAGGTGGAGCTTGAGGTGGCGACGATCGAACTTCGAGGCATTGAGAATATTTCCTACGTAACTGCTGAGACGGTTGGCTGAAACATCGAGTCGATCGAACATTTGTCTTTGATCATCGTTCATGGCGCTATCGAGCTCAGGTCTGAGGACATCGAGATAGCCACGGATGACCGTTATCGGCCCTCGAAGCTCGTGTGCGGCCAGCGCAATAAAGTCCATATCTTCTTCATTGACCGAATACCGGGTCGTTTGATCAACTAGCAGGAGCAGTGTGTCGATACCTTCGGCACCGTTCTTTTGGTAGGTCGCGGCAATGTCGAATACGCGACGGTTTGGGTCGCCCGGCAAGGCACTCTGAACCCTGTTCCATGTGGCCGCGGCACTCACCTGCGACGTCTCGTTATCGTTTAGCCATTTTTCTAAGGTGTCTGAACCATCAAAGAGCAGCTGAATATGTGATGTGCCGCTACTGTCGATACTAACGGGTGCGACTTGGTTAGCATAGATGACGTTACGCTTTTCATCGAGGGCGATAATGCCGCCTGGCAGCCTATCGAGAAGCGCGCTATAAAGTACTGAGTTGGTTGGCGTTTTCGGGGTATCGGCGCCAATGCCGCGCAGCGCAAGGCTATAAATCGTATCAACCATCATCTTGAGGCCGGTGCGTTCATGATAGGTGCCATTGAGGTTCGACGGTGTGGTGTCGTGCGGCTGGTTTGAGACCTGCGCGATAGTGCGAGCCAGAATATCGAAAGGCTCCAGTGCTTGCCGAAGGATGAGTATGAGAGCAACGGTCTGGAGAGTGAGTATCGGCACTAGTATGAAGAGAACCATCGTCAGCAAATCTATTTTGGCGTAAAAAAGCAGCGGTATGAGGAGGAAAATTATCCCCGTCTGGATAATAAGGCCAATGGTGATTACCCGGCGCTTATGCGCTGGAAAGACGTCTGCAATACGTGTTATTGCCATGATGGGGTCCTTGACGACGGTAGTGCGGTTATCCAGGTTTGGCCACGGTTGAGGCTGATCGGCTTACCCGAGGCATCGAGAAACTCGATTTGTGATTTGTCGTCTACACGACGCCATGTTGCCTCGGCGATAACTCCGTCCTGGAAGATATAGGCATTGCCGGTGCCTGTCGTTGTTATC
>CAMPIR010000053.1 GCA_946886435.1 uncultured Candidatus Saccharibacteria bacterium
GACGGTAGCGGTCGGAGCTTGACTAAAGACAAGGCTGGCCGCACCTACAAATACGAGTGTTAATAGTTTTTTGATCACGATATACTCCCCATTGCCCACCACGGTTTACGTTGGTTGATAAAAACCAGTGTAGCATAAGCGGCTACAGGGGTGGAGTGGCGTATACTATTTACATATGTTTATCGGAAGTAATAAGGCGTGAAATATATCGTTGCCGTGTCTGGTGGAATCGACTCCGTGGTATTACTCGATCTGCTATCGAAGCAGGTAGGAGAGTTTGTTGTCGCGCACGTCGATCATGGTATCCGGCAGGATAGCGCAGAAGATGAAAAGTTTGTGCGTCGGTTGGCCGAGGGCTATGGCCTCCAGTTTGTGTCGACACGGCTTGAGTTAGGCTCAGGCGCTAGTGAGGAGGCCGCGCGCCATGCCCGTTATGAATGGCTCGATGAAGTCATGGTCTCGCACGGTGCCGATACTGTTATAACCGCGCACCACGAGGATGATGTTCTCGAGACAATGTGCATCAACCTGCTGCGTGGCACCGGGTGGCGCGGACTCAGCTCGCTTCGCAGTACGCCGACCCGGATACGTCCGCTACTCGGCTGGAGCAAGGCGCAGATTGTCGAGTACGCACTCTCGCATGAGCTCGCCTGGCGCGAGGACAGCACCAACGAATCGTTTGCCTACTTCCGTAACCGCATCCGTTCCAGCGTTATCCCTCGGCTCACTGCCGAGCAGCGTCAGAAGCTACGAGGACTCTACGTTGATCAACTCCGACTGCTCGAGCAGATCGAACAGGAAACTGCGGACAAAAGGAGTCTTTTTATACGCGAGAACCTTCTAAGGCGTTATGAAACGATGATGGTTGATGACGAGGTTGCCTCTGAGTTCATCCGACAGTGGCTCGGGGCGCCGCTCGAACGAAAACGGCAGCGTGAGCTGCTGATGTTCCTAAAAACAGCGCGGACGGGAAGTCGTTGGAGCCTGGATCGAGAACGCTTCGTGCTCGCAAAAGAGTCCGGACTCATTGTAGTGCGGCCTCGAGGCTGATAAGATATATAGGTTAGAGTTTTCTTATTTAGAAAGGTGATATAAGTAGTGGCGAAGATTCCGAAAGTGCCAAAGCGTCCTAAAAATACCAAGAATAATTCGTGGGTGCGAAAAACCCTCTTTTTTGCACTGATCGCACTGTTCGTGCTGTCATTTACCGCCGTTCTGTTCCCGCAGCAGAACCTCAAAGATGTTGCGTTCTCTGATGTGATAAACCGTGCCAACAAGGGCGAAATCTCCAAGCTCGAGATACAGGGCAGCGATATCTACGTGACGCCGGAAGGCCAGAGCGAAGCGACCGAAAAATCATACAAAGAAGCCGGTAGTTCGATCTACGAACAAGGCCTCAAGCAGAGCGCAGACGTTGAGGTTGCGGTCAAAGCACCCTCAGGAACCGATACGGCTATCTGGAACGTGCTCAGTCTCTTGCTGCCCGCACTTCTCATCGGCGGGTTGATCTTTTTCATGTTCCGTCAGGCGCAGGGACAGAGCAACCAAGCGATGGGCTTCGGCAAGAGTAAGGCTCGCCTCTACGGAAATGAGAAATCGCGCGTTGTTTTCACTGACATCGCCGGTAACGATGAAGCCAAAGAAGACCTCACTGAGGTTGTTGATTTTCTGAAGCATCCTAAGAAGTTCCAAGATGTCGGTGCAAAAATCCCTAAGGGTGTGCTGCTTGTGGGTCCTCCAGGAACCGGTAAGACGATGCTCGCCCGCGCTGTAGCCGGTGAAGCGGAAGTGCCGTTTTTCAGCATCTCTGGTTCTGAGTTTGTCGAAATGTTTGTCGGTGTCGGTGCATCACGCGTCCGTGACTTGTTCGAAAAGGCCAAGAAAAACGCCCCATGTATCATCTTTATCGATGAGATCGATGCGGTTGGTCGTCGTCGCGGCTCAGGTATGGGTGGTGGCCACGACGAGCGCGAACAAACCCTAAACCAGATCTTGGTTGAGATGGACGGTTTCGAGACTGGTACGAATGTTATCGTACTTGCCGCAACCAACCGCGCTGACGTTCTCGACCCGGCCCTGCTACGTCCAGGTCGTTTTGACCGCCGAACCAACATCATCCTTCCGGAGCGTAAAGACCGCGAAGCGATCCTCAAGGTTCATTTCAAGGACAAGCCGACTGATGACTCGGTTAATCTCGACAAGCTTGCTGCTAAAACAGCCGGTAGCAGTGGTGCCGACCTCGCTAATATCGCGAACGAGTCCGCTATTATCGCGGCGCGACACAACCGTAAAAAGATTACCAACGATGACGTAACGTCTGCCTTCGAAAAAGTTGCGATCGGCCCAGAGCGCAAAACGAAGATCATGAACGACAAGGACAAGGAGCTGACCGCTTACCACGAGGCTGGTCACGCAATCGTCGGTCATATCCTGCCTGACAGCGACCCAGTTCACAAAGTCACGATCATCCCGCGTGGTGGCACGGGTGGCGTTACGTGGTTCCTGCCACCAGAAGATCGCAACTATACGAACGTGGTTGAGTTCAAAGACATCTTGGCGCGCGCACTCGGCGGTCGTATCGCTGAAAAGGTCGTCTATGGTGACGATCGCATCACGACTGGAGCCGGTTCCGATCTCAGAAAAGCGACCGAGATCGCACGCGATATGGTTATCGAACAGGGAATGGGCGACAGTCTCCGTGACCAGGTTTTCCACGAGGATAACGGCGGCATGATGTTCGATCGCATGACACACGAACGACCGTACAGCGATGATACGGCACGACTGATCGACCAAGAGGTCGAGAAGCTGATCAAAGAAGCGGCAAAACGAGCTGAAGTGGTCATCGCGACTAACATGAAATACCTTGAAGCGCTTGCAAAACGGCTCCTCGTCGACGAAACCGTCGATGAAACTGTCGTTGAGGAAGTACTAAAAGGCGCAGTCTTGCCAAAAGAGGCAAAACTGTACTAACAGATTAGCCATCAGGGGTCTATAATAAGCAACATATGGGACGAGTCAGAAATGTCGTAGCCCGCGCGAACCAGCGCCTTAGTGTCCAGCTAGCAGCAATCCTGCTAGCTGGTTCTACCTTTTTGTCGATGATTCTCGGCCTGTTTCGTGACCGCTTGCTCAACAGTACTTATGCCGATAGCTATCCGGTAGGGCTCGACGCCTACACGGTAGCATCGATCGTCCCGGAGTTCATGTTCATCCTGCTCGTCTCGGGCGCGCTCAGTGTGACATTTATACCGGTCTTTAACAGCCGTATCGAAAAAGGTAACAAAAAATCAGCCTGGGAGCTCAGTACGAGCCTGGTCAATCTGCTGGCGCTCGTTACGTTGGTGGCGAGTGTTCTGATCATCATCTTTGCGGACCCGATCGTTCGGTACGTGGTAGGCCCTGGGCTTGATGAGTCAGCCCGTGCGCTCGCTGTCAGTATGCTGCGGGTAATCGCTATTAACCCATTCTTGTTTGCGATCAGTGCGGTGATCGCGAGCATCCAGCAAGCGGTAGGCCGTTTTGTGTTTTTCGCGCTCGCGCCGACGATCTATAACGTTGGTATCATTATCGGACTCGTCGTGTTCACCAACGGTATTTCCATCTTTGGTGTCGAGGTGTTCGAAGGCGGCATCATGGGTGTCGCGCTCGGTGTCGTGCTTGGTTCGATGATGCAGCTCGTCGTTAGTACGATCGGCCTGATCGGGCTCGGCGTCGACTATCGGTTCAAGATATTTTGGAAAAACCGAGGCTTTAGGCAGGTGCTCCGCCTGCTGCCACCACGCTCCCTAGACCAAGGGATGGACTATGTAAATAGTATCGTCGAGACCAACCTAGCGTCTCGACTGGCGACCGGGTCGATCAGGTTTTACCAGCAGGCAACGACGCTGCACTATGTCCCTATCAACTTGATTGGAGTCGCTATTTCGACTGCCGCTTTTCCGCAGATGACGGAGCGCCTCAGCCAAGGCCGCCCGGATTTGTTCAAACAGGAGCTACAAACCGTGCTACGCGTTATCATCTGGTTGGCGCTGCCGACTGCGACGATTGCATTCTTCGCCAGGGGCTATCTGGTTAACTTCCTCTTCAACGGTGGTCAAGCCGTCGTAGCAGGTCTGTTGGGTATCTTGACGGTTGCTATCCTTTTCCGGTCGATCTATCACATTGCCGCCCGAAGTTTTTACGCACAGCAGGACACGAAGACGCCACTGTATATCTCAATATTTACGATTGCGCTGAACGTCTCGCTCGCCATCTACTTTACGATGGGTGTCGGTATGGGTATCTATGGACTCGCCTGGGCGCAGTCAATCGTTGCCGCAGTCGAAGTTATTATCCTATTTACGGTGATGAGTTTCCGGATACCACAGCTGTTTGATGCGGTGTTCTTCCACGGCGTGGCTCGTATGCTTTCCGCGACAGGTTTTATGGCGGTCGTTACTTATGTCTCGGTTAAGATTTTTGCGCTATCGGCTACCGACCAGAGCTTTATGACAACCTTCCCAAAGTTTAG
>CAMPIR010000054.1 GCA_946886435.1 uncultured Candidatus Saccharibacteria bacterium
ATCTTTGGTTCTGGTCCAACTTTTGTACTAGCCGTTGGGTCGAGGATGATATTTTGAGGATTTATTGAGCCAGGGCTGACGTAGGCTTTCACCTGAGCTACGATCAGCCGATTGTACTGCAAGATACCGAAGACGAGCGCTACGGTCAGCGCGGCGACTATCGGCATGAAGTGACGGCTTTTGCGTACACGATGAGTGCGGCCTCGGACGTCTGAGAGAAGTTTTGAGCGGAGTTCACCGACTGCTTGATCCTGTGAAAGTTCTTGTTGTCCTCGTGGAATACCGGCAGCTACATGGGTGCTCTCGGCTGGACCTGTTGATGGCTTGAGCGCATTTTGGCGACGGTTGATTTGTGCCATGTAATAACGCTCATAGTACTGCTGGTAGTATGATTGCCAGGCACTGTGGTACTGTTTCCAGCTGTCGTCACTATGATTCGAAGCTTGATGATCGACAGTCGCGTCGTGGGTCTGCTTGTACGGGTTGCTCGCTGGCGTCGATTGTTGTTGCACTGCCTCGTCGTAAATGCTGTCAATCTGCTGTCGCATCAGGCGTGCAGCCGCTTCGCGTTCCGGCGCCCGAAAGTTCGTACCGGCGCTGCGTGCCGGTACGTTTACGTTACGTTTGTTGTCATCGTCGTTTGGTTGCATCGTATCAGTGGTTTTCCTGTATATCTTATTGTACAATTGAACCCGTTCTACTCAAAGGCTCCGTGCTTATGGTTGGATGGTATTTTTAAAATAAGATCTATTGATGGGCGAGTGGCGGAATTGGTATACGCGCTAGACTCAAAATCTGGTTCTCATTCGGGATTGAGGGTTCAAGTCCCTCCTCGCCCACCATTACATCTTATTTTTTACGCGCTTAACTGTTCTGGGAATGAAAACTTACATCGGCCTACGATAGAGCGTGTTGCAAAGTCTAGGGCTTGTTTTTCTGATTCATCGCAGTCGTCATAAACGGTTTCCCGCGTAATGAGCTCGGATAACATCAAAGTAGCGTCACCGAAATATAGATCATCGTCCACGTCTATACAACCGGCCCTTTTTAGTGCATGACGTGCAAGTGGCTCCATATACATAACGTTGGTCGGTGGTAGGTAGTCTTTGTCGGTTATTTCGAGCTTTGACTGGATCCGTAGCTTTTGACCTTTGCGAATAAAATAACCATCGTGATTATAGACTTGCTGGGCAGATGCTTCTTCTCTCGGGGATGCCGGATGAAGCAGCATAGCGGGTTGTAGTGAGCGCGCACTCAGGGCAAAGCCGTTCATTTCAGCAAACCGGGCAGGACGATAGCTCGAGTCAGTGCCTCTCATTCTGCCCAGCGTATCAAACAGATGTCCAAACGAGACGTAGATATTGTTACAGTCTTTCGCATTCGGTATAACGCTGAGCGCCCGTTTCGTAAAGATCGGCAGGAAGATATTGAGCGTCATTGCCTGTGCGTAGAGGTTGGGGCTGATTTGACGAGATGCCTCGCCGTTTGCGTTCGTAATCGTGGCGATGAGATACGAGGCGTCATCAATGTATTTTTGCCTTAGGCTCTCATCAAGCTCTGTAACTAGTTGATTCATGGCATACTCGACATGATGCCATGCGGAATGTAAATGACCCTCGGCTTTACGGAGGGTCATACAGTGGCGCATGCCAGCGATAGCGACTTGGGGCTCGAGGTGTTCGGCAAGCGGTTCTGGCGGGAGGAGCGTGTCATAGTTTTTGGCCGTGAAACGCCAGTGACGCGCTGGGTTCAGGGTCTGACTTTGCTCCCTCATTACGCTCATGGTAGCCGAATCTAAGCTACGCTACAAGTGTATTTTGTTGGTCAATGGTTTGCTGGAGTATGCCGCCTGCAACTCTCAGGACCTTATGCTTCGATTTACTTTCTCGATAATTCAGAGTATCGCGAATGGCGCCGATTAAGAAATTGTCACGCGGTGAACCAACTTTTCCGCCACATCGTGAACGCGTCTCGTCCAGGATATCTTGAAGAACCACGTAAGCGATGGATTTATCATAAGTCCGGCGTGTTCTTTTGGAACTGTGGCTGCGTTTTGTCTCGATACGAACCCTGCCGTGTTCCGTTATTTGGTATCCGTCGTGGTTAAATGCTTTCAAATTGCTGTGTCCTTCACGAGGTGAAGTCGGATAGATTATCAGTTCAGGGTTTTCGCCTTGGAGGGCGTCGTCCAACGATAACCACTGAACCGTTTGTTCGGCCATGAAACCTCGAATATTGTCGTTATATTCTTTCGGATATTCTGGCTGCTCGTCGATAGTGGCAATCAGGGCACCAACATTCTGACGAGTTTCATGAATTAACTCAGAAGATATCGGCTTCCTTAGCGCGAGTGCCCTAAAAAGTCGTTCATAGTTTTTGAAAGAAATCGCTTCAAGGATTTCATTCAGATTGTGTTTATTGTGATTTCTGAGAACATTGTTGGCGGTTGTAAATGCTTCGTTGAGCACTTTTTGATTGTTACGGGCATACAGCGGCGAATCACTAGACAATGCTTGCTCTACGCATGCCCAGGCATGACTCATATAGATATCCACCCCGTTAAGCCTATTTTGGTCAAGCACCTCAGATAAACCTAGTAGGCAAAGTTGTTCAGGGCTAAGTCGGGGGTCGTTATTTTCTATAACCCGATGGCACTCAGTTCCATTTATATCACCGCGGCATGGACCGCATTCTTTCCTTATTTCCCAGCCGGTCATATCCGTAGTCTATACGCTACAGTTCTGATTTGGCAAGCCTAGGCTATGTGCATGCTAGTAGCAATAGCCTCTAGTGGTTGCTTTGGGTTCCACAAAAGATAGCTTGCCGCTCTACTCGCCGTGATACCCCGCCATATCGCCATCGGTTGGTCGAACTCCTGCGTGATGATGTTGCCGTCATGGGCGATGATGAGCTGGTTCTGATGAAACGTCACAATCGTTACTGGATACGTGATAGTGAATTTGTGCAGTGATTCGACGAGTTGCATGAGTTGCATCGAAAAGCTCAGGATCTTTGGATAATAAACCGCTTGAAATATCTTTTGTAGCTGCGCGAACGAGACGACGAGCGTGGTTTTTTCTCGCTCCACGATACGGTTCATAGCTGGCATAAGCAGGTCGACCGCATCCCTGGTGATGACCAGATGACCATTTCCGTCGAGCAAGGACTCGAAAGCCATCGCGGTCTCCGAGTTTCTGCCGGCTTCACCAATCAGGAGGCAGAGGTCTGCCCAGGCGCACGCCGCGTGAAACTCCGGTAGGGCCTCGCGACTGAAACCGCCCGACGGGTTGCTCGGTAAGAACAGTACGTCGTTGATGCTTGTCGGGACGGTCTTTTTTAGAACATCAGGTAGGATTGCCCTGATCTGGCCGGCACCGAGCTCGTTTGCGACTTCATACGCATCACGAATCGCGACAAAACCAAGTTTGTTGCCGCCGATGATAGCAAGTCTACCTGCATGCGCGCGCTGTTCCGGCCTATTCCATTCGATGTCCGGAAACAGTGGCTTAGTAGACGATTGTTTCAGCCAGTACGAGTGCATCGTCCTTCTTTTCCAGCCGATAGGCTATGTTCTTACGTTCTACGACAATCGGCCAGCCAGCGGTCTTTGCCTGAGCAAAGAGACCTTCGGATGGGTTGAACGCAATCGGTTTTTCAACGGTGGAGAGTAGTTCGATATCACCCTCGCTGTCACCGATCGCGACACTACCCTTCAGCGTAAATCCTCGCTCACGAACCAGCGCTTGGAGGATAACTGCTTTACGGCCGATAGTCATACGGGACAGTTCACCTGTAAAACGCCCCTCTTTGCGTTCGTACTCAGCACCGATCGCGATATCGATACCATGTTTCGCGGCAAACCGGTCGAGCAGCTCCTGTTGAGAGCCAGAGATTGCGACGATAGTGTAGCCATCACTCCTCAGGTCTTTTAGCAGTTTCTTAGGATAAGAGTGTAGTTTGTGGGCGCTCTGTGCGATAACTTTGTCGCAGACAGCTTCGAACGTCGTAATCGGTATGAGTGGTAAGTATTTCATCAAAGTTTCAACAACCAAAGATTCATATCCGTGAAAATGCAGTTCTCCGCTCCGCCAATCATTCCATGCCGTATCAACTTCACGAAACGTGCTACTTGGAAAAACATCGGCTCGCGTTAGTTCCTCGACAAGTTCATGGAACAGCTGCCACCGGTAGAGAGTGCCGTCGATGTCAAAAACAGCTACTTTTTTACTCACTAGGCAATTCCTCGACGACACGCACATCGTGGGTTAGTAGGTTGTCGTTGATATCGAACGTAAACTCACCAACGACTTTTTTGCCATCGAGTACGTACGGAAGCCAGAACTCGTCATCACCCCACATGTCTTGATATGGAATATCCTCGACGTGAAACCACTTGGGCATCATTTCTTCTGACTCTGTCGGTTCGCCTTCCCAGGCGTCGGCGACATACGAGTAGACGAACATGTGCCACGGGTAATCGGTTT
>CAMPIR010000055.1 GCA_946886435.1 uncultured Candidatus Saccharibacteria bacterium
CCGCCAAATGTCGGCTGTTCGGCCGTCTCATCGGTCTGCCATGTACGATGTTCCTGTTTGATGATCTGTGGGCTATCAGGTTGTGGGGCTGGTATAACGGGCTCAAGAGCCGGCGCTTCCAGGTCTTTGGCCGCAGCATCGAGATCCTTTTGCAGATCATCAACTGAGAGTGTTGGCGCAGCAGGCGCAGTGGTCTGTAGACTCTCGGCAAGCTCTTTTTCGGCTTCCTGCAAGGCTTCTGTGCCCGCGTCAGGCAGTGGCTCAGCGTCTGGTGTCGGCGTGTGTGCAATCTCTAGCTCACCGTCGGGTTTAGGGGCTGCGACCTTTTGGGATTCACCTTCGACGAGATTTGTCGTGCTGTCCGTGCTTGATGTCGCCGGTACAGGCACGGCACCGAGTTCGTGACCTTCCTCGAGCTTTGCAGCAATCAGCTGCTGGTTTGCACCTGCGGCCATCAGCTGGGCAGCCATGGTCATAACCTTTGGCGACGTATGTTCGTTTCGGAAGCGATCGGTGCTGGCCACGATACCGGTGAGAACGGCGGTGGCAATCTGCTGATCAAGGAGACCAGACTGGAGCGCTTCGCTCAGGCTCATCAACATCTCACAGAGGCTACTGGCGGACGTGTCCATCCAGTCAACCGAGCCGAGCGATGTTTCGCCGTCAGTAGTATTGATCGTCATAACGGTCGCATCGTGCAGGATACGGCCATGCGCAGTGACAGCAGTATCGAGGTCTTCGCGCTGCTCTACCCCGAGCGCAATGATCAGCTCAACGTTAAAATCACCTTGCGAGAACTTGAGATCACTCTCGCTCAGAACGGTTTTATACGGCGTGATAAATATTCGAACGACATCATTTTCTACCTTGTAGCGGAGTCGGTCGGCCTTTTCCTTGTCGAGAGCGATGATGAAATCACGCAGACTATCGACGCTGTTCTCAAACGTCTTGTCTGGCTCCAAAAAACCGATTGCCGGTGGCACCTGTCCGCTAAACACCGCCGTAGCGTGTTTATCTAGGCGATTGAGCATCAGCGTCAAGCTGAGTGCAGCAGAAAGCGCGTCTACCGACGGGTTTTTGCCGACCGTGACGAGGATATTCGTTGAGCTTTTGATTTTCTCAACGATCTGTTGCTTTGCGTTCTGCTCTGTTTGCATCTGTTTTGTCTTTTGATATTTTTCGTGTAAGTAGACTTCAGGCAAATCGTACCATAAGCAGCATGGGGTCGTCAAGCATTTTACCGAAGGGGTGCACCTTTACAGAGAGCCCTTTTTTCGCTATAATTTGCCATTGATTGTTTTAACAGCTTTAACTGAAGAAAAAAGGAATATATCAGTGCCAATCATCAAGTCAGCTATCAAACGCATGCGCCAGACAACCAAACGTCGTGCACGCAACGTCACTACTAAGCGTAACCTCAAGGGAGCCGTCAAGGCTTTCCTCGCGAAACCAGACGCTAGCGGCCTCAGCCTCGCCCAGAGCGAACTCGACACTATGGTTAAAAAGAACCTCTTGCCGAAGAACACCGCTGCTCGTCGCAAAGCCCAGCTCGCACGTGTCGCTAAAGAAGCAGGTGTAAAGCCTGCTACCGGCACAAAGAAAGCCGCTGCAAAACCAGCTGCAAAAAAATAGTTCTTATCTCTCAATAAAATACCGCTCCCATGTCGGAGCGGTATTTTATATGTGACACTACCTGCTGCTGAGCAGAGTGATCTCGAGCTGGCGCCACGGTTCAATCCCGCTCGTTTTGATCCGTTCATCAGCGTGAGCTAGTCGTTCGATCAGTTTTTCGATACGAGCCTTTCCGAGCGTACGGGCGACAGTCGAGAGCTTGCGGACGACGAATGGATGAAGACCCATCTCTCGTGCGACCTCATCAGGACGGCGCGAACCGGCGCTCGCGATCGCAAGCAGCGCAAGCACCTGTGAGCTCAACAACCCAAAGAACTGGTATGGATCCTCACGCTCCCGTAGCAGTGCGAGGAGTTGGTGGATCCGCTCCTCTTTGCCAGAAAAGACACTATCGAGCAGCTCAAAGGCAGTCGCCTCGGGATAAGGCTCGGTGATATCCTGGATTAACTCGCGGGTAATCGACTTTTCACTAAGGAGAAGTTTGTCCAGTTCACTGCGCAGCCGCCACTGGTCGTGACCGACGTAGGCAATCAGGTACCGAACTATGTCCGACGATAGCTCCGCGCCGTTCGAGCGAGCGTGCGTCTGTAACCAGTTCTGTAGCTCTGCGTCACTCAGTTCGCTGTGCTCATGGACCGTACCGTGCTTTTGGAGTAGTTTATAGGTCTTGGTTCGTTTGTCGGGGCTTGGTTCGACCAGCACGATCTCGGTCTCGGCCGGAACACGCTCTATCCACTGCTCCAGTTCACCCCAAAGGGTTTTGTTCTGCGTAGCACCACGGATAATGACAAGTCGGTTCGCAGCGAACAGCGTCGCCCCCATAAACAGGTCTGGGAGCCGCCTCGTCTCGAGCTCGGCTGCATCATACGCCTCCGCCTCACCGTCAAACGCATCTACCCGCTCACGTAGACGCTGGGCTGTCATGTAGCTGTTTGGACCCGTTAAAAGAGTGATCATATGTTTCTATTCTACCTGACAGACTGGGCATGTGTGCGTTCCTCGACCAGCAATGCGTGACTTTTCGATCAACACATCAGGGTGACGAGGACACGCCAGCCCTTCCCTGCGAAAAACTCGGGCAAAGTCGATATAGCTGCCTCGTTTGCCTTCGGCGTTTACGTAGTTCTTGTCGGTACTACCGCCCTTTTCGATGCTCAGTGTTAGCACGGTTCGGACTTCATCGAGGATAGTCGAGAGCTCCCTATCCGTCACATCCCGAACGCGCCTAGCCGGATGGACGCGCGCGCCCCACAGCGCTTCGTCGGCATAGATGTTTCCGATGCCAGCAATCACGCTCTGATCGAGCAGTGCCGCCTTGATCGTCGTGCCGTTGCGACGTCGTATCCGCTCTATAAAATCTGTATGCGTTAGTTCGCCCTCGAGCGGCTCCGGGCCGACGCGTTTCATAAAATCAATGTTTGGCACCTCGATCGTCGGATACAACCGCACCCAACCGAACTTTCGCTGGTCATTGAAATAGAGGTGGCTGCCATCGGTAAAGCTGAAGATAACCCGTGTGCTCCGGTCCGGTAGCTCGCCGATCAAACTATCGTTCGGGTGCCCTGCCCCAAAAACTTGTTCACCGCGGTAGACCAGCTGCCCAGTCATCTTGAGGTGAATAACCAGCGTGTACTCAGTATCGAGATCGATCAACAGCACCTTGGCACGACGTCGCACATCGGTGATGGTCGCCCCTACTAGAAAGGCGTCGACATCCCCTGGTGCGTTCGGAAAGCCCTTTGGCGTGTCGTGACTGACCGAGCCGACCTGCTTGCCGATAACGAGCAGGGAAAGTCCTCGACGAACGGTTTCTACTTCTGGAAGCTCAGGCATAAGTCTAGTATACCTGTCGAGACAAAACGACTACCAACTGAAGGCGTGTTTGATACCATCAATAACGCCTTGGCCACCTCGAGTTGATTGCTCAAGCGTCGGCCCGCTGCTGCTGGATGCGGCTGTTGTTACTTCCGGTAGATAGGCATAGCTTGAAAAAGCGTCGCCCTCAGAGTTAGCGAAACGCAGGCAGTAAGTCGTGTTAGCTGGGGCTCCGTTGTCTTTGAGGGAAATGTCCCAAAGGCCTCTATCGTCACCCGAGATAGCAGTGGTGTTGGTTATAACGTCGACGATATCGTGATAGGTTTGCGCTACATTCACTCCTCCGGCAGGATCATTGGCGTCTGGAGCAACCGCTGTCTTACTCGTCACAGAAGCATTGTCGTGTAGCGCAATAGGCGTTGCGGCAGTTATAGTAGCAAAACCTGTCTGAGCCGCACATGTGGCTGCTGACTTTTGAGCATACTGAAGGATGAGGCTAAGGCGGGATGTATTGACACTCAATCGCTCAATAATATACCTACTTACCGCTACGGGGCTAGGTTGACTGCCAGCAGTAGGACCATTACCAAGCTGATCATATGCGTCATTTCCCCAGCAATAGACTTGGTTGTCGGAGGCGATGACGCAGGCAGTAAATGCACTAGCTGATATGTTGAGAACTGTTTTGCCTGATAATTTTCCGCTCGTGTCAACTGCCACAGGACTCGTTTGGCTGCCAGTAGCGGGGCCGTCGCCTAGCCTTCCGCTACTGTCATCTCCCCAGCAATACGCGAGGTTGTCGGAGGCTATGGCGCAGGTGTGATAATCACCAGCTGAGATACTGAGAATGGTTTTACCCGACAGGGCGCCACTGGTGTCGACGGCGACCGGACTGGCTTGGTCGCCGGTAGTGGCGCCGTTACCGAGTTGGCCAATCCCATCATCTCCCCAGCAATACGCGAGGTTGTCGGAGGCTATGGCGCAGGTGTGATAAT
>CAMPIR010000056.1 GCA_946886435.1 uncultured Candidatus Saccharibacteria bacterium
CACCAGGTGTTCAGTAGTGCATCTCCCACCCGAGCTGCCAGAGCTTCGGCAGATTGCTTCGACATGGGCACGGCTCACCGCAGACAGTCTTGATGCCGAGGAGCTCGGCTTTGCCGCGACGTGCCAAGTACTGCTCGAGGTGATGGGAGTCGATACCCTCTACGCCTTCGAGCCGTGATGGACTGAAGGTGTGCCGGTCGCTGAGATAGAGCCCCGTATTGACGAAGCACTCCCCGCTCTTGCCGATCCGACTTTTCGCCTTCGGCACGGGCCAGCCTTTGACGTCGCAGAGGCTCAAAGCCCAATCGATCGCTCGATGCTGCCAATAGGCTGTGGAGCTGTCCCGATCAAGCGTGAACTCGATCATCCCCGTCGGGAGGCTACCGAAGGCAATGTGCACCCCCGGTCGCGGGATCTTGCGCTGCGGTGCACCGCCAGCCGTGAAGTGTCGTGGAGGGTTGTCACACCAGGTGAACACCACCGTGGCGAGATACTCCCTCCAGTTTGCTGGTATCAGCTTGATGCTTCGGTTGCGCATGACAAGATAGGTCGTCGGGTCGATCTTGCGGAACGTGGTCCTGACCCTTTTTTTCAACCCGCCACCGGGTCCCCTACTTCTGCGAGCCACTATGCTCACCCCTCCTCGGTTGGTTGAAGATGCGAAAACACACAGGGGAACCCGTGCGCTTATGAGTATATTATACAAGTTTTTTGTCTAGTAGTCGATACCTTTGTTGGCGATGTAGTTATCGTCGAAGTGATGTTTCAGTTTGGTCATGTTAGTCGCAATATCGACGCCCGTCAGCAGTTCTTTTGGAAAATCCCGTCCCGTGAGGCATAGGCTAGTTTTTTCGTGCCGATCGCTCAGAAGTTTCTCGAGATCGGCCTTTTCTAGTAACCCGTCATGTACCGCGTTGTTTATCTCATCACAGATTACGAGTTGGTAGTCCCCGCTCACCGCGGCCTGATAGGCAAAGTCGTAGGTTGCCCGCGCTTGGGCTTTGTGGTCATCGTCACTCGCATCGCTACTGAGCTCACCGAGCTCGTAAAACCCAAGACCGCCTTTGTAAAAATCAAACCGTTCCTCGTAGATCGGCATGATATCGCGGATGAACTGGTGTTCTGATACATCCCACAGCTTGATGAACTGGACGTAGGCGACCCGCCAGCCAGCACCGAGCGCTCGCACGAGGAGCCCGAGGCTGGCGCTGGTCTTGCCTTTGCCTTCGCCAGTGTAGACGAGTACGACACTGTCTTTTTGTTGGAAGTTTTCGCTGTCTTTCATTACTTTTATTATAGACCCCTAAAACAGCGTTGTGCGCGGAAAGCGAATACGAGGTGTTCCGATCATCTTGCCTTGCACGTAGTAGCGTTTGCTCGGAAAGTTCAGTTCGCAACTGTCCTCGAGTGGGCACAAGGCGCATGATCGTTCGTACATCCTCTGTTGGTTCGGGTCGTTGACATCTATCTCGAGAGGATAGATGAGCGTGCTGCGGCCCTGTCTGCCTTCGGACTTGTTTGGCTCGAGCATGATATTTCCGGGTTGGCTGCCACAAATGGCCGAGGAGAGCGACCATACAGCGTCGCAGACATCTAGCTGACTGACGCCATGTGTTACGGAGTAGTCGTGATACATAGCCCGGAGCATGGCCAACGTCTTTTCGTGGTAGATGTCGCTGTCTTCTGGTAGATTTTCGAACGTGATGATCTGGTTAGCTGCGCTGACACGCAGTACGTGAAAGTCTACCGGCAACGGGAAGTCAAAATACGGGATCAACTTTTCGGCCATAAGATAATACGCCAGCATACTGGTCATTTTCTCCTGGAAACCGGCAAAGCCGCGACCGTTCTTGTTTTGGATGCGGCGAAGTAGTTCGCTGTAGTCGGTTGTGCCGTCGAACACGCGACGGACGTCACCGTCATAGAGTTCACTCAGCCGTTCGGCATTGCGTACCCACTGTCCGGCGATAACGTTTTTACTGAAGCCGAGTCCGACCTGCTCGAGCGCCTTGGCGATCAGTGCTGGGTCACGGTCTTTGGCCTCGTTCGGATCGAACAGTGTTGGATCCTCACTGTAGAGCGCTGACAGGCCGCGAAATGCAGCAAACGACTTGATGCCACCGCGCATGTAGTAACATGTTGCGAACAGAAAGTTAGCGTGCTCCGCTCCGCCACGTGGCAGCTCGGGTGGCATGTTGCGTTCATCTTGAGGTAACTGGGCGGCGTCAAGATAATACGGAAAGCGGTTATTGGCTCGTTCAGCGAGCAGCGTGTCGAGCATGACGTCGAGCCGGCCGAAGTGCGGCACCGGGTGCGGGCCGGAACCCTCGAGTATGTCGCGGAGTACGTCCCCGTCAGGATGTCCCCTGTAGAGCATTTCCGTGGCGGCAAACTCAGCGCGAAAGCTAGGCGCGCCGTTATGATCGCGCGGCAGCCGTTCTCCGAGGTCGCGCGCCGCTTCTTCTCTCGCTGTCTTGATGAAACTAGCGTCTATGTCAGCTTCCGAACCCAGCTCACCAACCGCCGTTTCGAGCAGATAGCTCCATTCCCTTGCCCACAAGGCGCTTTGCCGACACGTCGGCAGATCGATACCATGGATTTCGGCAAATACTTCGATGTTGCCGTGAGGTTCTCGGGCTTCGCGATGCTCAGTCATATGAACTCTATCAAAACAGATAGTCGACCTTAGTAGCAAGCGTAAGAGTAATAAAAATACAACGATTTTCCGTTGCCTAATGAACGGAAGCATTGCATACTTGCAGGAGATGATACGTGAGGGGGAAAAGGAGCTGGTAACTCCTGAAATAAAGATTTTTGGCGAGCACGAACAGCGCGCTATACCCGCACGGGATTTGATTGTCATGCCGCAGATCCGCATAGGCATGAACCCGGATCTCAAAGATCTCAAGGCGTCACTTCGCGTGAACGGCTTGCTCAACCCTATAGACGTTGCCGTTATGGATGAGTTCCAGCTGGAGGAGTACATATACTTCGTCAACGACCTTTGGGGTAGCGACGTGGCTCTTCAGGATTATGTAGACAAGAGAGACGAAAACGGCTTTTTTTACCTCGTCATAGCCGGACATACGCGAACCGAGGCAATACTGCAGCTCGAGCAAGAGGATGAGTTTGGTCGTTCGTTCTCGATAATGTCCAAGCTTCACAAGGTATCTGATCCATCTGAGATCATTTCCCTGCAGCTGGACGAGAACTTGCACTCAAAACCCGCTCAGGAACGCCAGGCTATGGCTATCGTAGAGACCTATGAGTACGGGAAGCGCCATGATCGGTGGAAGACGCCGTCAGAGTTTGCTCGGCTCAACAAAGGAAAGTTTAGCCGTAAAGTTTTAGCTGAAGCCATCGGTTTCGCTCGGCTTCCTGATCGAGCTCGTGACTTCGTATTTTCTGGAACTTTATCCTATAACGCTGCGGTCGAGCTCGGTAAAGCGTCGGAAACCATACTCGATAACATCGCAGCAAACTTTGGTATTGGCGCGAACGACACCATCTCAGATGAGCTACGCGAAGACTTCGACGAAGCCTACAGGATCAAAGTGGGCAGCTACATCGGCCACATCCAGAGCGAGGGTCTGAACAGCACGGCAGCAAAAAAGTACATACAGGGCCAAATGATGTTGGCTCGTGAGTTATCCGCCAAACTCCGTGGCGAAATAGACGAGGATGAGAGTCTGTTTGATATGAGTATGATGGGTGAGGATGAGCAACGCCTCGCATACATCAACGGTCTTCGTCGCGAACTATGGGCGCATCACCAAAAGATAGCCTCCCTCGCTGGCGGCGGTGACGATATTTTGCGGCTCCATACTGCACTCACGGGAGTTGAAACCAAAGAAGCTAGGCAAACTCATCGCCGTTCAGTCCAACGGCTCATCGGTGCTGTAGCAGACCGGGCAGATCAACAGCTCACCGCGTAACCTTTCTCGATAAAAGTTAAAAGCCACCCCGTTCAGGGTGGCTAGATGGTGGACCGATAGGGTCCGGGCGGGCCTCGAGGGCGACTATGGAGCTCAGACTCGACATTATCAAGCTCTCCGAGGCCCCGCCCCTTCATTGTGTACGCAATGGAAGTGTGGGTAGATGCCACCAGAGTGTACTCCGGTAACCATATATCTATATTACCACTAAAGTAAATAAAAGTCAATATT
>CAMPIR010000057.1 GCA_946886435.1 uncultured Candidatus Saccharibacteria bacterium
GAACAACGCAGCGGCGTAAATGACGTTCAGGAGGATATAGATGACATCACTCCAACGAGAACGTCGCGCTGCTAGTTTAATAAGCTCCATTTCCAATGATTATAACAAAGTCAGCCTCAGACTGCACGCCGCTTGGCAACACAGTACCCGAAGGGTTGCTGCCGAGGATCGACTTGAGCTTGCCGAGAGCACCGGGCTTCTTGCCGCCGCTCAGGTCGTACCATATGTATTCGCCGTAAGCCCCACTTGTTTCAGTGTCACCCGTAGAGACGTCGCTAAATCCAGCCGCCTCGAGCTCGGCTGCCTTACGACCCGCCAGTCCACCGTAGTCTGAACCATTGAGAACCTCGATCGCAGGCTCCTCGCTTCCTGTAGTGCTCACAGTAAGTTTTTTGTTGATAAAGTCCTGTATTTCAGAGAAATCATAGATACCGGCTACCGGACGAACGACGCTCTGACCACTGACATTGCCTGTCGTCAGTACTGCCTTGCCCGGCTCAACAAGGCTAACGCGCTTGATGCTGGCCGTCGGTATATCGCCTGCTAGGTTGATCAATGTCTTTACTTCCCCGGCTGAGAAATTAGTTCTAACGTTCTCGCCAAGCGCATCGAGGATGCCGCTGATGGCCACAGGGTTCGCTAACGTACCAGCACTGGCCGCCTTGTCTTTGAGCGCAAGGATGATCTTTTGCTGGTACTGCTCGCGGTCAAAGTTACCCCCTCCGAGACCGTACCCGCCAGCTGCATTTCGAGCACGGGCAAGCGCGAGCGCCTGGTCACCATTCAGGTGCGCCGGACCATTTGGCCACTTAACGTGATAGCACCGGTAGTTACACTGCCAGTCAAAGTTTCGATCCATGATGCCACGCGGGTCATCGCTATCTATCTCAACCGTCACACCACCGACAGCATTAACCGTATCGCGAACCACCGTGTAGTTGACGTGAGCATAGTACTGGATATCGAGGTCAAAACTCTCCCCGACCGTGTCCATCAGCTTCTGGGCACCGTCCGGTTCACCGCCGTTCTCTGCACCACATTCGTATACAACATTGATCTTACCCTCATAGCCGCTCATGCATGCTTCGCCGTATTTAACCCAGAGGTCTCGCGGCACGCTAATCATGACGGCGTTTTTAGCCTTCTGGTCGACACTGATAACCATGATCGAGTCAGTCAAGTTCGCGCCATCATGTCCAGGATCGTCTTCCGAGGTACCAAAGACTAGGATGTTGGAGCGTCCATTTTCGTCGGTCTTGAGCGTTTGACCGCTACCGAGCAGGTCAAAGATACTACCGCTAAAGAGTTTGCTCGAGGTCATCAGAACCTTGATGCCGAAATACCCGCCGATGAGTAGTAGCAAGACCATGAAAACCGTTGCTATCCGACGACGGCTAAGACGGAAGAGCTTGCGGCGTCGGGGGACCTTCGTCGTTGGTTCGTCATCCAGCGAACGCAGTGATTCGCTGATCTCATCCTTGACCAGTCGCGGAGCTGGTGTCGTCGGCTCCGGAAGCACCGCCTCCCCGCTAACGCTTAGCTGTTGGGAGCCGTTTCGACGGTTCAAAAACTGCCGTGGAATCTCAGGTTTTTTACTGAGGTCACTGGACTCGCCAATCGGCCTCGCATTGCTGCGGGGCACAAAACCGTCTATCGTTGCTCGTCTTTGTCTGTTGTTTTGCATAAAAAAGTTACCTATCCACTATAGCCGATTTTTACTATGAGCGTAAGCGTATTTTGCCCTGTTTTTCACCCTCCAGAGAGTGTATGCTAGATGGGTATCTATGAGAACCTTTTTCGATAACCATCCCGGCCTCAAAGATATCTTAGGTATCTTTGCATTTGTTATCGCCGTTGTCGTTGGGGCGGCTCTTATCAACTTATTTTTATTCCGTAGCTTCAGTGTTTCGGGGCCGAGCATGGAGCCCACGCTCTATACCGGCGACCGTTTGATTGTTAACCGCCTACCCGTTACCTGGGCGCATATCCAGGGTGATCCGTATGTTCCCGAACGTGGCCAGGTGATTGTTTTTAAAAATCCTCACTGGGCGCCAGGTGGTCTCGACGAATATATCGTAAAGCGCGTCATCGGCTTTCCGGGTGAACGCGTCACCGTGGCTAATGGTATTATACGCGTTTACAACCAGGATCATCCAGAGGGTCTCGATGTCGACAAGCTCTATCCAGGCGCAACGAGTCCGACCTTTGGCAACGTTGATACGATCGTTCCAGAGGCTGAACTATTCGTTGCCGGCGACCACCGACAGGAAGGTTTTTCGCTCGATTCTCGTGACGGTCTCGGTACTATTCCCTACGAGGAACTGATCGGCCCGGTTTCGGTGCGAATCTTCCCGTTCAGTGAATTCCGACTCTTCTAAAACTTAGAGGAAGTTTTTCTGGAGCGCTTCAAGCTCTTCGTCGGAGCTATAGCTGATGATAATCTGTCCGCCTTTGGCAGTATTTTTCTGCACCACCGGGAGTGCTAGTCTCTCTGAAAGACGCTTGGTAAACGTTGTTTCCTGCCGGGTATTCTTGATAGCGTGAGCGGCTCGTTCCGTAGGCCTTTGCCCTCGCTTGTAGCCAACTACGTACTGCTCGGTCTTTCGCACACTCCAACCTTCTTTGATGATGAGCTGCAACAGCTCGCTCTGGACCTTCTCTTCGTCGAGCGCTAGTATCTGGCGGGCGTGACCTTCGCTGATCCAGCCTTCGACCAGTGCTTGTTTGGCGTCTTCCGGCAGCTGCAGGAGACGGAGAATATTGCTAATCGTACTGACAGCCTTGCCGCCAACTCGGTGACCGATGTCCTCGTACGTCATATTGAACTGGTTGTGGAGCTTGAGGTAGGCGGTCGCTGTTTCGAGCGGGTTAAGGTCACGACGCTGCAAGTTTTCGATAAGTGCCAGTTCGAGCTTGTGCTGCTCGGACAGTGTCCTGACGATAACGGGAACTTTTTCGAGTCCAGCGAGACCCGCAGCGCGCCAACGGCGTTCACCAGCTACGATCTGATAGCCGTCGCTAATCGGTGTGACCACGAGCGGCTGAATGATACCGTGCTCTCGAATCGATATCGCTAACTCTTCGAGCGCTTCCTCGTCAAAGTTTCGGCGTGGCTGCTCTGGATTGGCGCTGATACGAGCGTGCTTTACGTAGCGAAGCTCTGAACTCTGCTCGTTTTCCGCTGTCGGGTCGAACGTTTCATCGAGCACGTCGGTTGGGATGAGTGACTCAAAGCCGCGACCGAGGCCGCCTGTTTTCTTAGCTGACACGATCTAATATCTCCTTTGCAAGCGCCTTGTATGCGCGGGCGCCCTTACTCCATTTGTCGTATTTGCCAACTGGCTCGCCATGGCTAGGCGCCTCAGCAATCCGCACGTTACGTGGGATAGTTGTTTCAAACACTTTGCCGGGGAAATGCTTCTGGATCTCGGTCAATACCTGACGGGAGAGTACTGTTCTGGTGTCCATCATCGTCACTAGCACACCGATAAGCTCAAGTGTCGGGTTCATGCCTTTGCGAACCAACTTCATAGTCTCGAGCAGCTGGCCGAGGCCTTCCATCGCGTAAAACTCAGCCTGAACCGGTAGAAGTATGTAGTCAGCTGCGATCAAACCATTAACCGTTAGCAAACTGAGGCTTGGCGGGCTATCGATAAGTACAAAATCATACTCGTCAGTACCTTGGAGCGCTAACTTGAGGCGTGAAAAACGCCTATCAGCAGCAGCGAGCTCGACCTCTGTGTTTGCGAGCTCCGGTGTGGCTGGAAGCAACCAGAGGTTTTTTGTCTCGGTAGCCCGGACGACCGTACTGAGCGGCGCTTCGTTCATGATAACTTCACGAATCGTTTTGTCTAGCTCGTTCTTATCAACCCCTAGCCCGCTTGTGGCGTTGCCCTGCGGATCAAAGTCAACGAGAAGCACTCGCTTGCCTGCCTTTGCGAGACAGTATGCGACATTGACGGTCGTAGTCGTCTTGCCGACACCACCTTTTTGGTTTGTCACCGCGATGACCGTAGGTTTTGGCACTTTTATATTTCCCTCTTTTTAGTACCTCTATTGTAGCACGCGTGAAAACAAAAATACTCCGTGCGATTCCGAGCACGGAGTGCGAG
>CAMPIR010000058.1 GCA_946886435.1 uncultured Candidatus Saccharibacteria bacterium
CGTTTGTGATCATCGACATGATAGCGGGTATCTTGATCGGCAAGAGCATAAAAATAAGACCGACGACCGCTCCTGCCAAGCCACCGCCTCCGAGAGCAGCGCCAATCTTGCGCCTGTTTTTACGACCAAAGCCTTTCGCTGATGTTGTTGATGAACCGAGACCTATCCGTTCGTAGAAGCCGTCTTTTGGGCTACGCTCTGAGCCCGAAATATCAGGTTTATCGCCGGCCTGGTGGTTTTCTATTGAACGTTCTTTTTTGCTGAGGTCTCGGGCGACTGCGTCACCTTGATCACCGAGAGCTTGCATGTCAGGCTGCGCAACGATGTCGTTGAACTCTTTGTTGTAGTCGGACTGAGAAGGGTTAAGTTCCTCGTCGCTATATCGTGAGCCTGGGTTGTTGGGTTTTGTTGGCATAGGGATTGTTTAGCCTAGATCTGTTGGTTCGGGTCGGCGTATCCTGCTTGGGGTTGTTGAAAATCGACTGGTTGTTGTTGCATGGCTTGGACCTGCTGTGGGTTGGTTGTGATCAGGCTTTGTTCGGTCGGACTGGCGATAATCTGGATATGAACATGGTTTTGACCGGCAAAGAAGAGGCCCTGGCCGACCGGGAAATTAGCGAGGCGCTTTCGTTCCTCTTCGGTCAGCTTAAAGACGTCTCCGAGTACGTCAACGGCGCTCGAGCTCTGTTTGAGGAGGAGCTGCATCGAACTGTTGGCGACGATAGCACGCCCCATCTTGCTGCTCATGAAGTCTTCGACGTCCTGGGTGATGGTTGTGAGTCCGAGGAAGTACTTACGGGCACGTTTCGCGAGGCTAAAGAGGAAGTTCGCGGAGTCGTCGTACTTCATCAACTGCCAGGCCTCGTCAACGATCAGGAGGCGCTTTTTCTGCTCGGTGCGGGTCTTGTTCCAGATGTGCGACAGGACGATATACATTGCGACCGGGCGGAGCTCGTCCTCGAGGTCACGGATATTAAAGACGACCATGGTGTTGTTGATGTCGATATTGCTCTGCTGCGAGAAAATCCCGGCAAAGGTTCCGGTGGTGTACTTTCGGAGGCGCTGCGCTAGCTGTGGCCCACTGCCGCCCATGTGGAGAAGTGTCTCATAGAGGTCGTTAATTGTCGGTGGTAGCGAGTTGTGTGTTAGCGGATCGCTCGTGATGCCAGCGCGAGCATAAGTATCGATCAGGGCTTGGTCGAGGTCGGCTTCTTCTGACGGAGCGAGGGCTGAAACCGCAACACCGTTGGCTGCTATCTGGCTACCACCGAGCATGAGCCGCAATAGACCGTGGAGCGTCACGAGGTTAGCCCGCAGTGCATCCTCGGCATCATCGCTGTCGATAACGCGCGGTAGGTCAAACGGGTTGATGCGTACACTCGAGTTGAGGCTGAGTTGGATGTAGCTGCCGCCCACCGCCTCCGCCAGGCGCTGATATTCATTTTCCGGGTCGATGATGATAACGTCGGCGCCCATCATCATGCTGCGCAGTGCCTCGAGTTTGACGGTGAACGACTTACCGGCACCAGACTTGGCGAAGACGACCATGTTGGCATTCTCGAGTGAGAAACGGTCAAAGATAACCAGGCCGTTGTTATGCATGTTTATGCCGTAGAGCACGCCCTTTTCCTGGGTGAGATCGGCACTGGTGAATGGAAAGCTGGTTGATATAGCACCAGTGTTCATATTGCGGCGGATCTGCAGCTGGTCGGTCATCTGCGGTATCGTACTGTTCAATCCCTGCTCTTGCTGTGAGCTGGCGACCTTACTAAACACTAACTGTTGGCCGAGGATGGTTTCGATCTTGTGCTGGACGAACGCGAGCTCGTCGAGGCTATCAGCGTACATCGTCATGTAGAGGCCATAGCGGAAGAACCGTTCAGCACCGACCTGGAGTTGGTCACGAAGCTCCTCTGCGTCCTGGATGGCAGCTTCGAGTCCTGGATCACGAACCTTTCCGTGCTCGGCGTTGATAGAGATACTCGCCTCGAGCTGCCCAACTTTTTTGCGGAGGTTATTGAGCACCACTTGGCTCTCAACCGGGTAGATGAACATACTGACGTCGATAACTTCGTCGACGTTGATGATACTGCTGAGCCAGCCGGTGTAGATCTGGCGTGGGTAACCGTAGATATAGAGGGTGCGGCCGTATTTTGTACCGATACGGAAGTATGCGCTCTGGATCTCGAGGCTACTCGGCGCGATCAGGTCTCGGAGGGTGGTTATTCCCTTGAGGAACTCGGTCTCAACTTCTTGTTGTTCGCGCTGTCGTTGCTGTTCGGCGATGTCTATCGCACTTTGTTTTTTCTTGCCAAATGCCACGTTACTGAACCCCCTTATCGAGATGTGGTTGCGGGGCGGCACCGTCGCCTTTTCGGACATAGGTCGACGTAAGGTTCTCGAAGTTACCGAGTGGTTCGCGTACGGCAGTGTCAGGGTTGTACATGTTGTAATAGAGCTCACCAAGCTGCTTGGTGTTGAGCTGAGTACATTTTATACCCATTTGGAACAGACCGCTCATGACGGCGTTAACACGGTTACCGAGCTCTTCCTTTGCTTTTGTGTAGGCGGCCTGATCGATGGTGACGACTTTTTGTTGGTCGGGTTTCAAAAAAGCAGTAAAGATGTTTTTGCTGTTCTGGGCGAGAGAAGCTACGTCTCCGGCTGGGAAATATGGCACGATAACGTAAAAGTCTTTGTCCATAATGTTCGTTTCCTGGGAGATAGCGTCGATAAAGCCCATGTAGTCATCCATTAGGACGCCGAGGAGCATGTTGTCCTGGTCGCGGCGGATCTTTGCTAGCCGGTCGAGATAGGGTCCGATATCGACCTTCTGAGACCGAACAAATATCTGGATCGGAAAATACAGTGAGTTGAGGAAGCTCTGGTAGCTATACTCTACCCCTTCGCGTTCGCGCGCACTCATCAGATCAAAGTTGATCGACTGACACGCGACGACCGCACGAAAACTGCCGTCGTTCATGATAGCCATGCCTTCGCGGAGCTCAGAGATCAGCAGCGTGTTCTGGGTGCTGTTCGGGTTTCTCGGTTGAGACGCTTGTGGAGTTTGGGGACCACTAGCAACAGAGCCTGACGGCATAGGCGCAGGTTGCGGCTGCTGAGCTGCTTGCTGTTGGTTATTTGGATCCATCAGTAACGGTTCCCTTTATCCCCCACCCCTTCTAACTCTGGTTTATCGGAGCGAGATGACAACTTCGTCGTCGGTATCACTCAACCGCTGCGCCTCACGTGCGATGGCGCTAATAGAAAGGTCGTTATTGTTTGCAAGTCTCATTATATCAGGGGAGACGGTATCACTACTAGGTTGTTTTTCCGCTTGTGCTTGGGGTGCGGGAGCTGCTGGTTGTGCTGGCGCTTGTCCTGCTGGGTTTATGACGTGTTGGCGCATCGAAGATGGGTACGGGTTGTACTCAATCGCTGGTAAAGGCTCTTCGGTCGCGCCGGCTACGGCCTGAGGCGTCGCCGGAGCAACCGACTGTGGCGTCGGTGTTACGGTTTGGACGGGAGTAGGCTGAGGAGTTTGAGTCTGAACAGCCGGCGTAGATGCGGTTGCGATGGGCTGCTGTATGGCAGTCTGGAACTGGGCACGAACGGCAGATATACGGGCGTCGTCGGCCTGATTTATGCGTTGGTCGAGCGATCGAGCGACACCACTGTCAGCATCGAGGACATCGACCGCTTGTGAGGCCTCGGCGACGAATATGTCAGAGAGGCTGTCGTTAGCTGAGGTAGCACCCCTGGTTGACCAGCCCTGAGTATCGACG
>CAMPIR010000059.1 GCA_946886435.1 uncultured Candidatus Saccharibacteria bacterium
CAGTAAAGCGTGCTTGGATATGATCAACTAACCATTTTTCATCGACTGCCATGACGGGCCCTGACTTTGGCTCGGCAGTAGCGGTTTGTTTGACGACTTCGAGTGAGCGAGCCGAGCGGTCACGCTTGACGAGATGCCCCTTGGTGATCAATCCACCAACATGAACGGCTACCGTCGAGACTGACTTGTAGTCGAGCGCCCGCATGATCTCGCGGTAACTTGGGCCGTAGCCGTGCCCGGCGATAAAACCGTCGATAAAACTGAGGAGTTCACGTTGTTTTTTGCTAGGCCGCTGTTCGCTTGTCATTTTTCTTACCCTTTGTTCGCAGTGATACGTGCCGATGCGCTTCTCGGAAGACCCAGTACTTGAGCCCGACAAACGTCCAAACAGTAAAGAACATAGCGGAGATAAACTGGCCGATATACGGGGTGATGTCGAGATAGTGCGATAGAGCATAGATGATGCCGAGGTTGATAAAGTAGTTCAAACCCATGAACGCGACGAACCGTGTCAGCTCGCCAGATGTCTTGCGCCGTTTGCCGTTTTCGTCAAATACCCATTCGCTGTTCACGAAAAAGAACAGTGCGTGAGCCACGATACTAGCGAGGGCAAGCGAGGCGATCTCCGTCCAGTTAGCGACTTCGTAGAGCAGGAAAAATCCGAGATACGTCCCCCAAAACAATATGTTTCCAGCTAACTGGAGTTTGATGAATTCTATCAGGTTTTGGAGCGTGAACTGTTTTTTGAGTTTTTCCATTGCTGCCTCTCATTGTACCCTATAACCGCTCCGGCGAGCAGCCACCATGTGATACTGAGTGGGTCGTCAGCCCAGACATGCAGCAGCAATCCGATCACTGCGTAGCCGATAAGTGCAGCAAAGAGGACACGACCGACATCTTGCAGCTCTTTGAGCCGCAACAGCTTCAGGCCGACGAACGTCACGAGAGCCAGGAACAGGCCAAGGCCGACGATACCGGTTTCTTCGGCGATCTGTACAAAATAGTTTTCGCTGATTTTCGGCTCGTCACCATAGTACGAGGCCGGACCCGCACAGCCTGGTCCGCAGCCAAGCGGCGCCTCTACCACCCGCTCTGCGCCACCGAGCGTCGCACTGATATGGTCATCCGTTGAACCTTCGGTCAGGGACGAGTCACCTGGACTCGAGTGAAAGACCGCCATGCGAAGTTCTGGCACATGTACCGCAGCGTAGAGCGAACCGAAACCGACGATACCAACAACAACAGCAATCGCGCTGACTCGCTTCCATCCCAGACGTTTGCCGAGCCTGAAGCCAACGTAGGTCATGATAGCCACGACCAGTCCGATCCAAGCACTCCGTGACCCGGACAATATCAGTCCCCAGGTGAGGATAAGGAGCGACCACACGCTCACCCATACCGGGAGTTTTCGGAACCACGCGATCGTCAATATGAACGGCAAGACCAGGAAAGCACCGAAGTCATTTGGCCCACGTAGGGTCGCAAACGCTCGGAGCATATCGGGATTGTCATCGATCATCAGGTTTGGCGCGATCGTCGTTGTCTTGTCGTAGCCGAACATTGCCAGAAAATCAGGTGGCAACAGCAGTATCTGCGCCACCGCGATCGTCGCGAGCAAACCGCCAAAACCGAGCAGTATCCAGCACATTCGGAGCACCCAGTTCGCAGACAAACCACCGTAGCAAAAAACGATATAGGCGAGCACGCCAGCCGCCAGATAGCGCAGGTTCATCGCCAAGCCCGCCAGGAGAGCTTCACTCTCGATCCGTGAGGAAAATACCGCAGCCAGCGACAAGCTGAGCACCAGATAGGCTAGCAGCGCGATAACGAGCGGCCGGCGCACAAGCTCCTTTAGCAGCGCTGGCTTCGTGCATAACCAACCGAGCGTCAGGAGCACCAGACCACCGAGAAGGATTACCTTCCAGCTCTTCCATACCCAAAGCGGCCCGATCGCCGTTCCGCCCCAGGTGGACAGGAACGCGTGCAGCGGCATCAGAACATAGATGAGACCGAGTCCGATCAGGAGCGTCCGGCTGAGCCATGCTGGCATCTGCTGCTGTTTGCGCGTGTTCATTACCTCAATGGTACAATAACTAGTACCAACTATGCCTGTTAAAACGATTCGATTTTATACCCTAGCTCTGATCGCTGTCGATATTCTTGCCGTGCTCGGTGCCTTCGTTGTCGCCTACATCGTTCGCGTCCAGCTCGACGACCGACCGCTCGTGAACCAGATCGAAGCCTGGGATTTCTTTATGACTTTCGTTCAACTAACGCCGTTCTGGCTGCTCACCTTCTGGGGGCTTGGCCTCTATAGCCCCGCCGTCTACCGCAAACGTCTGACGGAGTTCGGCAAACTCCTCATGGGTTCGTTTATCGGAGTCTTACTGATCATCGGCTACGCATTCGTCGTTGATGAGCCGATCTTTCCGGCCCGGTTGGTTCCAGTCTACGCCGGCGTCGCCACCTTCCTCTTCCTGGTACTCGGCCGCGAGGTGTTACGGCTCATCCGCGACATAGCCTACTATTTCGGCAAGGGTATTCAGCGTGTGATGATCATCGGCAAGGGCGACGCGACCAAGGACATCATCGATAACCTGAACAACTCACGCCAGTCAGGCTACCGCATCGTCGCCAGCCTGGGCACCGACGGCGGAGAAGGGGTTATACGCTACACATCACTGACGAGCGCACTGCAGGATCTGGGACGACTCGGTATCGACACTATCATCCAGACTGACCTCTACGACAAAGCTGAGCGAAACCAGCTCATCATGGGAGCAGCCCAAGACCGTCACATCAGCTACAGCTTTATCCCTGGCGAAGCTGAGTTTTACTCTGGCAAAAACCAGGTCGATGTCTTCCTCGGCTACCCGATCATTGCCGTCCACCAGACACCGCTCGTCGGTTGGGGTGAAGTGGTCAAGCGTATCTTTGACCTAATACTCACAGTCGTGACTCTCCCTGTCTGGGGCACGTTGCTGGTTCTGGTCGCGTTTTTCCAAAAGATATTTAACCCAGGCCCTGTCCTCTACCGGAGTGACCGCATGACACGCTACTCAAAACGGTTCTCTCTCTACAAGTTCCGTAGCATGGGTGCCCAGTACGGCCTGCGCGACGCCGCAGATGAGTTCCGCGACATGGGGCGCGAAGACCTGGCCGAGGAATATACCAAACACCGCAAGGTTGCCTATGACCCACGCATCACCCGTTTTGGCCACTTTATCCGCGCCACATCCCTCGACGAGCTGCCGCAGCTGCTCAACGTTCTCCGCGGCGACCTGAGCCTCGTCGGACCGCGCCCGATTCTGCCGCAGGAGCTCAAACTCTACAAAGGTCGCGGCTCACTACTCCACAGCGTCAAGTCCGGCCTGACTGGCCTCTGGCAAGTCTCTGGACGAAGCGATCTGCCGTTTGAGAAGCGCGTCGAACTCGAGCTCTACTACGCGCAGAACTGGTCGTTCTGGCTCGATATAAAGATCTTGTTCAAGACGATTGGTGTCGTCCTGTTCCGAAACGGAGCGAAATAGTGAAGAGCCCCAAAGTCGCGATCGTTACCGACTGGATAACTGACATGGGTGGCGTGACCCGTGTTGACGCAACACTCCATGAAGCGTTCCCGGATGCGCCTATTTACACCTCAGTTTATGAACCAGACCATCTGGCGGCAAAATATTTCGAAAATCTTGATGTCAGAACCACGTGGCTGCAGAAATTACCGCGCACTCTACGCAAACTGCAGCGGCTTTTTCCGATGCTACGCGTCAAAGCCTTTCAAAAT
>CAMPIR010000060.1 GCA_946886435.1 uncultured Candidatus Saccharibacteria bacterium
GTATTTTATGGCTCGAGGGTCTTCGTTGACGTCTATGCCGTCAATCACCGCCGTACCGCCATCGATAGGCCGGAGTGTCTCAATCATCTCGAGAGTCGTCGTCTTGCCAGCGCCGTTCGGGCCGAGGATGCCAAAGATCTCCCCCTGGCCCACCTCAAAACTGACGCCATCTACGACGTTACGACCGTCATAGGTCTTCACGAGATCAGTGACCCGGAGCATAATCTTGTTCGATTTCTTCATCATCTTAAATATACACGCCCAGACTCCTGAAAACAACGACAGGATAATTGACGATAACAGGTTACAAAAAAGCCCGAACGGCGGGCGGCACGCTCGGGCGTTTTTTGGCACCTGTTTGTTTGTATACATGGTAGCACCATACTGCTTATGGCTGCAAGTCAATGTCGGATAACAAAACTGAACACCTCCCGGTATACCAGGAGGTGTTCAGTTGATCTAACAATAAAACGGGTACTAGCGAATCTTGCGAATAGTCAAGAAACCGTTTCGAGGGTTTTCAGTAACTTCGTAACCTGCTGGCAGATCAGTTGGTTCACCCTTGCCACCTTCAGCTTTCGCGAAAAAGTAGATGGTTTGTTCTTTGCCACCGCGTAGTGTGACGTCTTTTTTGTGTAAAAAGTACGTTACACCCTTTGAGTTCGTGTGTTGGTAAGCTGCCATAGTAGAAAACTCCTCCTTTTAACTTTGGCTTACGAAGTTAAGCGTACGCCCTCTCCTCACCCCTGTCAACTTTTTTAGGCACTTCGGTAGTGTCGGCGCAGTAAACTGCGGAGAAAAGCCAGCAGGAGAAGACGACCGATGATTACCCCTGTTACGATGAAGCAAAACAGCACGGCCAAACCAGCCAAATCAGGTGTCCAAAGTGGCGCAGAAAAATTGATCTTATAGGCATCAGTTTTCGGTAAGTTTAGGGTATTTGCGGCGTCGTTTTGGGCACTAAGCGTACTGACTTGATCGATAACGCATTGAACGTAGTCGTTACGAAACGACTCGCGGCCGCCCTGGAACCGACTACGGCATTCGATACTTGCCTGCTGATAGACGGCGCTGTTCGGGTTGGTGGACTCGCCCGCGGCACTCAGCGCAGCATCACGGTCACGTTCGTAGGTGTGCGTGAGATAAAAACCATTCTGGAGATCGGTGTTCATATGACCGGCAACATAGCGCTGCAGCTCGACAACCGATTTACGGAGAGCTTCTGGGTCGCCTTTTTCATCGGCAACGATCACCGCGCTGCGTCGCTCAACCATACCGAGGTTGTTGAGCCTCAGCAGGCTCGCCGAGAGCAGTATTCCGAGTAGCAGCACGACGATTAGCTGCCACGTCTTGAGCCGTTGTACGGCGTGAAGGATGCGGCGGTACCGTGCCTTGTCCGTGAGTTTTTCCCACCTCATAATAGTCTTAGTATAACTCAGCGCTTCTGAAATATCCTGGTTTCTCGAAGAGCCGGAAAGCCGTGCATCAGGATAGGCAGGCTGGCGACACCTGCAACAACGTAACTAACCTGTAGGCCTTGCACTCCGCCAAACGCCAACACCAGCACCGTCATAACGCATCCAAACACCGCTGCTCCATAGCAAATTGCAGACTCCATGAGAGTCATATAGACGATACGGTACCCAGGCAAGTTGTCGGCCATATCGTATTGCCCCTTCAGGTACGGCATCGAATATCCGGTCGCCACGGCTTCATTGCCGACATTTATCAAGACTACCCCAAGCGGCGTCGAAACAAACGGACGCAGTAGACTCAGGAAAAACTTTCCGATGACCGACGCTCTCAACAGCTGCCCTCCCTGGCGGCGGTCAATAACCACGCCGTAGAAATGCGCAAACGCAATCGAAGCGAGGAAAGCGATCGTCAGCAAACCACCTATCTGTGCGTAGACGATGTCGGACGACGTGCCAAAGATGGCGATAGCGATGAAAAGCGACCAGATAACTGAGACCGATATATGATCCACGCCAACAGCCGCTGCCGACACCATATTGCGTCTCGTCGCTCGCCAGTTAAAGCCACGAAACAATATCTTTTGACGTGTCATGATCGGATCTGGGGTCAAAAACAACGGGCCAGCCGAGAAAACGAAAAGGAACATAGCGACGAACATAGTCATCTCAGGACCAAACAGGTACGCAATAACACCACCGATCAGAGGGCTCATGCCGGTACCAAGCTTTTCAGCAATATACATGAAACTGAGCTCTTTACCGACATTTGCAGAGCTCTTCGCCTTAGAGAAGCTCGTGTGGTAGGACACTGAGTAGAGCGAAACTGCAGCCCCTTGCGTTACACCATAAATTGCAAGAGCCCAAATGCCAGCGCCCTCCAGCTGGGTCAGGGCCAGAACAGCCGGTATATGAAGGAAATTGCTGACGAGCATCCCTTGTTTCGGGCCGACACGCGCGATGAAGTACGCTATTGGAATCGACACAATCCCTCTAAACAGAAAATACAGCGAGAAGAAAATCAAAATCGACCAGACCGGATATCCGAGCTGGTACATATAGATGGCCGCAACACTCGAGAACAGATTTGCCGCAACCAGACGCAACAACCGGCTCGTGTAAAGCTCAGCAAGCTCCGAAAAGCCCACTACTCTCCAGTAATGGCGTCTCTCCAGAAGGCGTTGGAGGAATTTCCGGATCATATATTTTTATTGTTTCCCACTCGTTGTTGTTACGCTATATTTAACCACACTTCTGCCTATCCGTCAGTTCCTGCGCTATACTTTGAATACAACCTGTTATGCATATATATTTTTCCGGAATCGGTGGCGTCGCGATCGGCCCACTCTCAGAGATAGCGTTTGATGCTGGTTACGCCGTGTCCGGCTCTGATCTCCATGAAAGTTTAGTCACGACCGAGCTACGTGAACGCGGTATCAACGTCGCGATCGGACAAGACGGTTCACAGATCCGCGCCACCCACGAGCGTCAGCCGATAGACTGGGTCGTTTACACTGCCGCGTTACCAGAGAATCATCCAGAGCTTGTCTTTGCCAGGGAGCATGGTATTCGCACCAGCAAACGAGATGAATTGATCGCCGAAATCATCCGCGACAAGGATCTCAAACTGATCGCTATCAGCGGCACCCATGGCAAGACGACAACAACCGGCATGGTTATCTGGGCGCTCAAACAGCTCGGGATACAGCCAAGTTACTCGATCGGCACAACAATCAGTTTTGGACCGAGTGGTGCTTACGTGCCGGGTAGTGAGTATTTCGTCTATGAATGCGACGAATTCGACCGCAACATGCTCCAGTTTGAGCCGCACCTAACGATCATTACTAGTCTGGACCACGACCACTTCGAGACCTACCCAACAGCCGACGAGTACCGGAAGGCATTCACGGACTTTCTCGAACAGTCAAACTACAGTCTGCTATGGGAGAGAGGCCTTCGTTACCTCGCGACTGACCCAGCGGCCGATCTCGAGGCCTACGATGAACTGATGCGGCTCGATCACTTGACGCTCGCGGGCGACCATACTCGCCACAACGCATTTTTGGTTGAGAGAGCCCTGTCACGGCTCTTGCCAGACGTTTCTGAGCGTGAGATCCGGGCAGCCCTGAACTCATTTCCCGGTACCGACCGTCGTTTCGAGCGCATCGCCGAAAATCTATACACTGACTACGGCCACCATCCTGTCGAAATCGCTGCCACGCTCCAAATGGCGCGTGAAGTCAGCGACCGGATCGTCCTCGTGTATCAGCCGCACCAAAACATCCGCCAACACGAGATA
>CAMPIR010000061.1 GCA_946886435.1 uncultured Candidatus Saccharibacteria bacterium
TAGTTATACCATCTTGCGTTTTTCTCCGTGAGGTCACCCGACAAAATTAGCTTGCTCATTTTGTGAGCAAGCGGAAATAGGCAGCGAAGCGACCGCCTTCTCCGTCCGCGGAGCGGACAGGCTATACCATCTTGCGTTCTTCTCCGTGAGTTCTTTAGATTCAGCAAGAGGATGTAACAATAATCACTGTTTTTCTGCGCCGCTTTCGCCATGCTTGAGTGAAGGAGGAGCGCATCTATGAGAACTGCTGAGCAAGTATTTGAAGACCATATGGAGCGACGAGCGGCTGGCGATCTAGAGGGCGATATACGACATAACTATTCACCGGACGTGGTTTTGATGACCAGTACCGGTATCTATCGGGGTCACGACGGTGTTCGTGAGTCAGCCGATGAACTAAACGAGTACCTCGGGGACGGCACCTATACGTATAACAACAAGTTGGTCGACGGGCAGCACGCGTTCTTGGAGTGGAGTGCTCAAGGTCTTTCGACCGCTATCAACGATGGCGCTGATTCTTTTATGATCGAGAACGGTAAGATAACGGTGCAGACCATTCACTACACCGTGAACGAAGAGTAAGGAGGTCTACATGGACGGTAAACCAAAGGCCATCATCATCGGATCTGGACTCAGTGGGATGACGGCGGCAATCGATCTCGGTGAAGCGGGCTATGACGTCCATGTTTTTGAAAAGAGGCATATCATCGGCGGCCGAACTTCATCGTGGAACGAAAACGGCATGATGATCGAGAGCGGGCTACACCGTTTTCTCGGTATGTACACCGAACTGCCGCGCCTGCTGAAAAAGGTTGATATCAACCTCGATGAGATGCTCTGCTGGGAGGATGAGATCGAGATACGTCTCCCGGATGGCCCGAACGCGGTCTTTGGCGCATCCATACTCCATAAACCGGTAAAAACTGTCAAAAGTGCCCTCGGGCATAGTGACTTCTATAGCCTCGAGGAAAAACTAGCTCTCGGCAAGATGTTTGCAGCAGGGCTAAAGGACTACAAGGCTAACCCCACTGAACTCGATGGCTACACGGTTTTAGAGTATGCGGTCAAACACGGCGTGCCCGACCGTGCAGTCGAGCGGATCCTAAAGCCACTTACTGAAGGAATATTTTTCATGCCGATCCAGAACTATTCGGCGTATAACTTTATCGGCCTGTTTGCGCCGTTCATCCCGAAGCTCTACAAAGTGCGAGTAGGAGCCTTCATGGGAGGTATGACAGAGATCATGATGCAGCCACTCGCACGATACGTTACTGAAATGGGTGGCCGGATATCTGTCGGAGCTAACGTCGGGCGGATCGAAGCAAAAGCGGGCAAAGTACAGGCAGTTTGGGTGGCGGGAGTACGACACGAAGCGGATTGCGTGGTGCTCGCTGCGTCGCTCACGGGAGCGCAAAATATCATCCGGCAATCGTTCCCGAGGGAGGAATATTTTGCGGATATGCTAGAACTCATGTCTATGCCGGCGGTCACTGTTCAGCTGGATCTAGCCGAACCTGCGCTCGACATCGATCGTACAACGTTTGGGCCGACGACGTCCCTGGTATCGTTTTCGGAGCAGAGCAGGACGACGTTCCGCAGTTCAAGCGGACGACTTTCTGTTATCTTGGCGACCCCGGAGCATTTTATCGAACGATCCGATGAGGCTATTTTGCAGGCGGTCAGTGATGACGCGATGAAGATCGGAATCGACCTGAGCGGTAAGATCAAAGACTATCGTGTTGTGCGTTTACCCGGCGACTTTTACTCACTCCAGTCTGGTAGCGAAGCTCTCAGGCCAGAGCAGCGCACCTCGATATCCGGCCTAGCTCTCGCCGGTGATTACACCAAGCAGAAGTATCTCGCGACCATGGAAGGAGCGGTCGTTTCGGGGCATGCAGCAACAGATGCGATCCTAAGCCGAATCTAGAGGGTTAGGCTGTCGCCTGGCGCTGGATCGGACGGAAAATACGAATGGCGCTTTTTAGCTGGAGTAAACGAGACTTAACGAGTCGTTTCCCATACGGTACCCTACCTTGCTACACTAGAGGTATATGTCTATGATTTTCAAACGCGCAAAGATTCTGGCTACGCTCGGGCCAGCAACAAACAGTTACGAGTCTATCGAAAAAATGATTGTCGCAGGAGTGAACGGTTTTCGTCTCAATTTCTCGCACGGAAACTACGAAGAACGCGACCAGCAGATCATATGGATTCGCGAGGCCAGCCAAAAAGTAGGTAAACCGGTCGCAATCCTCCAAGATATCCAGGGGCCAAAGATTCGTCTCGGAGAAATCACGGACAACGCCTACGACGTCAAACAGGGAGACGAGCTGACGCTGGCGTATGGTGTCGAACATCAAGGCTCGGTCGTTCCAGTCCAGTATGACCTCTCGGAAAAGGTAAAAGAGGGCGAACGCCTTTATATTTTTGATGGCAAGATCCGAACAACTGTACTCGATACGGGCGACAAGTCGGTGACGGTTCGGGTTGAAAACGACGGTCAGCTGATGAGTCGTAAAGGCATCAATCTGCCAGATACCGACTTTGGTGGAGATATCCTGACCGAGAAAGATTATCGTGATCTCGAGTATGGCGCCAAGCAGGACATCGACTATGTAGCACTCAGCTTTATCCAAAGCGCACGTGATGTCGAAGCGGCGCGAGGCTTCCTCGCTGAAAAGGGCAGTACCGCACATATCGTGGCAAAGGTAGAGACCAAAGCAGCTATTGCCGACGAAGAACTCGAGCGCATCGTAGAGGCAAGCGATGGTGTTATGGTGGCTCGCGGTGATCTCGCAGTCGAAGTCGGCGCCGAGATCGTTCCGATCGTACAACGACGTATCATCGGTCTGTGCCAGCGGTATTCTAAAATCAGTATCGTGGCAACCCAGATGATGGCAAGCATGGTCGACAGCCCGGATCCGACTCGTGCGGAGGTCAGTGATATCAGTAACGCCATCGTGGTTGGTGCGGACTGCTTGATGCTCAGTGATGAGACTGCCAATGGTCGCTACCCGCTCGAGGCGATCGCTAGTATGAAACGAACTATTCTCTATACACAGGAAAACGTCGCCGTTAGGCCTCTGGACCTGCCAGAGCGCACAGCTTCTACCGCTGCCGCTATCTGTGCTGCCGCGAAGAGTCTAGCTAGCCAGCTCGACGCCCGCGCTATCATAGCTGAGACCAGGTCGGGCGCTACCGCCGCACATATCGCTGCTCACCGTCCGAGCCGTCCGATTATATCGGTGACCAGCGAGCCTCGTGTCGCTCAGCAGCTAGCCCTGCTCTATGCCAACAAGAGCTTTTGTCGACCCGACGGAGAGCGGGCTGGGTTTGAGCTTGCCAAGGAGCTGGCCGAGCAACATTTCTTTGAAACACCAGCAACCGTCGTGCTCGTCAGTGGCCGTCAGCCGGGCCTGATCGGTGCGACCGATACGATTCGCGTGCGCACACTCTAGTCGATGACTGTATAATTCTGCTATCATAAGCAGTAATGATGAAAAAAGGTGGGTTTTTCAAACGGACGATCCGTGACGTGCCACTTCGCGGCCGAACCGTGCTTGTGCGCGCAGATTACAACGTGCCGCTGACCGAAAAGGGCGAAATCGCCGATGATTTTCGGATAGTCTCGAGTCTGCCGACGCTCCACTATTTGCTCGACCAGGGGTGTCGAGTTATCATTTGCTCGCATCTCGGCAGACCCGACGGCAAGGTTGATGAACGCTATACGCT
>CAMPIR010000062.1 GCA_946886435.1 uncultured Candidatus Saccharibacteria bacterium
CCCGCTGGTCCGGTTATTTTATAGTGGGTCCCAGCCAGATCTGCCCTGTTGAGATTTTCTCGAACCCGGTCCAACGACTCGGGGATAGACTCCTGGGTATCGACAGGCACGACGACAAATGCCGCCATTTTATCGTCTGCTATCACGGCAGGCGAAACATCCCCGACAACACCTTCGACTTTCTCGAGCCGCTCAGACTCACTGTTTAGTCTGTCGATACGCTGTTCAGTGAGCTGTTCCCGCTTCGACTCGAAAACAACGATAGCCGGTATGACTTTATCGTCGTTGAACTCGCGCACCTTTTCGGTAACTTCTACTGACTCAGAGCTTTTCGGTAGGAAAGCTACCAGATCAATCTCTGAGACCTCGCTGATACGTCCGAAGTACGGACCTCCGACACCAGCCGCAGCAAGCCAGACGGCAATGATGGCTGTCGGTAACAATATACGTAGCCACTTTTTGGAATCACTTGCGCCTTTTACTGCCATGTCCGCCTCCTCAGTATGATTTCTACTCTTCAGTTCAGTATAGTACTTCGGCTCTATCATCTCTCTTTTTTATATCAGTATTCCAGGCAAAACCCCTCAGTTATTTGGTTATCTGGCGAAATAGGGGATAATGAGTACATAATGATACGCCGTAGATGCGTATCTGAAAGGTGTGAGATGGCAAAAGGTCAAAACAAGCGAAAAGAAATTAAAAAGAAAAAACTCCCACAGGTTCTGTAATGAAGAGCTTTACCATAACCCAAGATGAAGTGGCTGCTCGACTGAACGAGCTTCTGGCCGACCCCAACATGATCACCCTTGACGCCTATTCTCCTGACACCGAATCGTTTCCCGACAACCGCATATCTTTTGTCGACCAACACCTGCGTTACCTAAGGACTCATAAAAATGTTGATCCTGCGAACTACCTCTCGAACCTCGAGCTCATGATCAAAAAGCGTTCGTAAGACTTACTCGCCAAGCTGTTTCGGATCAATCCGTAGAATCCGGTCGTCTTCTGGCGCCGGCGAGCCGCGTCCATCACGGTTCGACGTGCTGACGTAGAGTTTTCCGTCATGTGTCGTCACGGCACGAAGCCGCCCATATGTTTCACTAAGGTGCCGCGAGAGTGTCACGGTTTCACCGCTGATGACGGCCCGGTATAGTGCCTGGCCTCGTAGACCTGCAAAATATAGCGAGCCGTCATAGTACCCCAGACCGGCCGGCGCCCAGGTTTCGGTATCACCGGACTGCACTATCGGAGTTTTCATACCATCTCGGGTTTCATCACCGGTGATAACTGGCCAGCCATAGTTGGCTCCTTTTTCTATCAGGTTCAACTCATCGCGACCACTGTCGGCTCCCGATGGACCATGCTCAACAGACCACAGGCGCCCTTGCTTATCCCAGGCAATACCCTGAGGGTTACGGTGCCCGTAGCTCCAGGTAAGATTTCCGTACGGATTGTCAGCTGGAACCGACCCATCGTCGTTCATCCTCAGGATTTTACCGGCCAATGAGCTAGTATCTTGAGCGAGATCGGACCGTGCAGCATCGCCGGTTGTTGCATAGAGTTTTCCGTCGGGACCGAAAGCGATAGCGCCACCATTGTGGTTAGTTGCCGCCGGGATGTCGGCCATTATCGTGCGCTCAAAACCGAGACTATCACCCGACAGCACGTACTGATCGATCTGATTAGTTAGCTCTCCACCCTGATCGGTCGTAAAGTAAACATACAACCGGTTATTATCACGAAACTGCGGATGCACAGCGATACCGAGCAGTCCGCCCTCGCTCGTCTCGCGCACACCATCGATCGGATAAGTCTTGCCTGACTCACCGATGCGTTGAATCTGCCCGCTCCGTTCAGTAACTAGCATGGCACCATTTGGCAGAAACGTTATCGACCACGGGGTCGTTAGGCCTTGAGCGATGGTCTCGACCGCTTTTTCGTTGGTCGCAACCTCTCGAATACTGGACTCAGTTGGCTGGAAGAAAAAAGCCAGCAGTTGCTGCCTAAACGCAAAAAGCAAGCCGACGATGATAGCGATGACCGCGAGAGCACTAGCGAGGATGATCAAGAACTTCCGACTCATACGAGACCTCCGTTATACGCCTATTATCTCACAAAACTCTAGCGAGATTGTAGTGCATCGAGCGCGACGCCCATAGCGGCGAGTACGCGCCAGTCGCAGCTCGTATATGCTTCGTCTGTCATATGTAGTGTGTAGTGATCACGGAACAGTGTGGTTTTCTGATACTTACCGATAGCCTCTCTGCTATCGATCGAAGTGAAGACAAAGTGGTATTTCAAGAACGAGGTGGCGATCTCGATCAACTCTCCGATGAACGGAAGCCAACCGGCGAAACGGCGCAAGAAAGCCAGCACGGCGCTGCTCTCATTTACTTTGAACAAATCATTTCCGCTCGCGTCCATGACAATCCAGGTGCTATTCAACAGTGATTGCTTGAAATCTTTTCGGAACATACCGAGCAGTTGACCCTCGGCGCCTTCCACTAAATATCGGCCATGAACATCGAGGACTTTCTCGGCTCGGAAACTATAAACTACCGCTGTTTTTTGTTCGCCACCATAGAACTCTACCTTTTCCTTGAACGCCAGTCGTTTCTGCTGTGCGAACGCGATCATGTCTGCCTGTTCGCCTTTTTTACCAGACTCATAAACTTTGTACTGATTTGTAAACGCTGTGATCTTTTGTTCGATAAAGAGTCGTGGTTTCATAGTTATTCCTCATAACCATTACGTTTGAGTCTATTTTCGATCCGTACAACCGCACCGAGCGGTTGCTCATGAAATTTTACCGATATGCCTGCATGCTTGAGGCCAAGCTCAGGGTTTATGGTCTTGCCCATCCCTTTGTGATCAAACGGCAGATCAGGATGCAGCGCCTCAAACTGTTCGAGACTACGAACCGTAACCAGCTCAACATGTTCCAAACCTTCCGGATAAGGAGCGCCCTCTTTTGGCTGTGGTAGTTCGATACATGGGATCTGCCAACCACCAGCTCGCAGCGGCTCATCGCACTCAAACGTTGCGATCAAACGCCCCGACACCTCTGTTTCGCCGAGCAAGTGAGCAGCCTCACCAAGCTTTCGTTTCATTTCGTCATAGCGCTCATCAGTCTCGACTCGATAGCAGATATGATCCATCATCGCGAGCTCATCACGATCAATTCCACACTCAGTTAAACCACGGTTCACATTGTCAACGAAAGCCTCATAGCCACTGATAATATTCTGCATATTGCTATTATATACCGATCGTATAGTTAGTTTGTGTGGCGATTCACGCCAGCCAAAACCAGGATTGCAGCAATTACTTCACCTACATACGAAGAGTTTATGATTTGCATGCTGACTGCTAAAGCGATAAGCCCCAGGAAGGTCGCATACCTCACCTTGCCATCAAATTTATACTTCTGTAGCTCTATCTTCTTCATCGCTTGTGCCCACCCCGCCAGGTTCGCTTCTTGTATTATGTAGCAATTTTTGCGCCCTGTCGTCGATTGCTTTGATTTCCTCAGCAAACGCCCCGGTTAAAACGGCGAAGTCAAGCTCAGAAGGAAAGCCTATTTCTACTCCAGAGGGTAATTTACGAATAATCGTGTTAGTGGCTGATGATGGTTCTTTTTTCCGCTCAAAGGTCACCTCACCACTACTT
>CAMPIR010000063.1 GCA_946886435.1 uncultured Candidatus Saccharibacteria bacterium
TCAAATAAAATATCCGGCACGTACTGTGCCGGATATTTTATTTGCCTTTGATGACTTATTTTGTCACGAAGGTGTGAGCGGTGCCGCTGGCGCCACCACGACCAGTACGACCGATACGGTGGATGTAGTCCTCGTAGGTTTTTGGCTGGTCAAAGTTGATCACGTGCGAAACGTTCGGGATGTCGAGACCGCGTGCTGCAACGTCGGTTGCGACGAGGACACGAACGCGTTCGTCGCGGAAAGCCTTGAGTGCGCGCTGACGCTGACCCTGGGATTTGTTACCGTGGATAGCTTCTGAAGGGATACCGTCTTTTGATAGGTGATCAGCCAGGCGCTGTACGCCGAACTTTGTTTCACCAAAGACGAGAACCTTGTTGTAGTGTTCCTGCTCGAGCAGATCGCGGAGTAACTCTACTTTGTGAGTTTTGTCGCGAGCTTCGATCACAGTTTGCTCAACGTGCTCAGCAGTTTCGCTTGTACGGACTGAAACAGTTACAGGGTCACGGAGGAAATCGTTGATGATTCGCTCGATGTCCGGTGTGATCGTCGCGCTAAAGAATAGCGTCTGACGGTCGGCCGGTGCCTGAGCGACGATAGCCTTGATGTCTGTCAAAAAGCCCATGTCGAGCATACGGTCGGCTTCGTCGAGCACCAAAGTACTGACGTTGTCGAGGCTAAGTGCCTTACGGTTCAGGAGATCCTTGAGGCGTCCTGGAGTACCGATAACGACGTGAGGTCGGCGACGGATGTCACGGATCTGACGATCGATGTTGGTACCACCAACAACAACTGTAGAAAAGAGCTTCATACCGTTCGCAAAGACACGGAATTCTGCATCGATCTGCTGAGCGAGCTCACGCGTTGGTGCCATGATAAGCACGGTTGGCTGTGGAGCGGTTCGCTCGAGACGTTCGATGATCGGCAGCAAGAAGGCAGCGGTTTTACCCGTACCAGTGTTTGCCAGGCCGATGATGTCACGTCCTTCGAGAGCGTGAGGGATCGACTGGTCTTGGATCGCACTCGGTGTTTCATAGCCCTTGTGAGCGATGTTAGCCTGCAGTGCTTGGCTAAACGGAAAGTCGACAAAGCGGTGCTTTGCTTCGTAAGGAACCTCGTCTATTTTCTTGACGGCAGCGTTAACGAACTTTGACGGGTGGATATATGCACCAGTGCTCCGCTTTGGGCCACGGTTGTGGCGTGGGCGGAATGATGAGACACCAGCTCCGCGGCGTGTTGGACTGCCGGTTCGACGGCGTGTGTTGGTATATGGCATTGTTAAAAATGACCTTTCTGTCTTTGTATTCGCACCATCAAGTTTCTGGATCACTCCTCGTGGAGAAAATACACGTGAACTCAGCGTGAAAACACAAAATATAAATAATATGTGTATTACAGGCGGCGAATGCGTAGGAGATTCGGTGATAGCGCCGTGTCTAAGTGATTAGACGAGTGTATGGTGCGCTTTTCAAAGAAGCGACCCTGTGCGCTCATCGATTGCAATACATCTACATTAGCACAACAAAAATGGATTGTCAAGAGTAAGCACTATGCTATTTGCTCTCTAGCAGCTGCTGCATATCGAGGACTAGGCCGCCCCAGGTAAATCCTTGGGCCCCGTGGCCCTTTCCGGTCAGTGGGTCATAGTACTCACGAAGTCCAGACTGTTTGATCAGTTGCAGTGAGCTCCGGTATATCCTGATGGCATCCTGTCGATACCCGTAGCGCAGGAGGCCTTGGATAATAAACCAGTTGCTCGCCATCCATACCGGCCCGCGCCAGTTCGTCCCAACCCACCAGTCACCTCGCCAGTCACCGCTCGGGTCAAAACTCGGCTCTGACAACGAAACAGTCGGTAAACCATAGTTGAGCGCAAACTCGCGTTTGTTTCGGAGGAATTTCTCGACAACATAGGCAGCTTCTTCCGCCGTTGCAACACCGGCATAGAGCGGCATAAAGAGCGCCCAAGTCCGAGTATGTATCCGGTGCAAACGAGGGCCGTGTACCGGTTGGTAGAGACGACGGTGCAGCATGTGTGCCCGCATCGCTAGGCGGACGTTCGTGGCTTTGACATGAGAGTAGGTCGCGATACGGTTTTCGCCGACAACCTCAGCCATCAGGGCAGTGAGGCGAAGGCTTTCAGCCAGGATGCTGTTGAACGGAACATCGTAGACCCAATGTTTGAGGTCTGTCTGGGACTTCATGACAAATCTGCTGGCACGCCAGTCATCAACGAGCTCGAGCCGGGCGCGAAAGTTCTCAACGAACTGGTGGCGTGGATCGCTAAGGCCGAGAACGTAGTCATATCGCGGAGAGTTATCTTCGCCTGACTCGTCAGGATTGATGACACCAACGAGGTTGATGCGTTTTGGGTCACGGCTCGCGAATAGGTAACGGTGAAAGGCATGGATAGGAATCAGCATCGATCGGACAAACTCCTCGTCGCCCGTGGCCTCGTATATTCGCCAGACAGCAGCCGCAAGAACGGGCGGTTGCGTTATAGAGCTGGTATGTCGTTTGCCCCATTTGATATCAGGAAAAGGTGAGTTGGCTATCCGCTGCCAGTAAATGATATGCGGGAACATACCGTTCTTGAACTGCCCCTTCAGGAGAAGTTTTAGCTCCTCCTTTGCGCGCTCAGGGTCGATGTAACTCAGCGTGATTGCGTGAAAGCAACTATCCCAAAACCACTGATACGGATACGTGTCCAGAGAAGGGACGGTGTAGTGAAGATTGCCGTGTTTTCGTTTGTTGAGTTCGTATTGCTCTACGATCAGTTTTTGTATGGGCCCATCCATGGTTGGCTCTAGTATACTCTGTTTCGCCCGAGAGCTAAAAGAGACTATCGATAGCGGCGTGCTTCGATGTGATAACTGCGGTGCACGACTTCGGCAACCACTCGACCTCGCCGTCGAGCTGGATCGGAAGTTTTTTGAGAGTTTTGAGCTCGTAGCGCGTATAGCTGGGGTGGTCACGGAAACCAAATACTGCAGCGCGGAGTAGCGTAAAAAGCATGCGAGTTTTTGAGCGATGGCGCAGTGCGATAACCTCGAACTTGTCGTCATGAACAGTGTTTTTGGCATCAAGTTTTATAAACTTTGCCATCTCGTTGATGTTGGCAAAGAGGAGATTGTCGAGCAGATGGCGCTCACCTCCATGTTCAATGGTAAACGGCGCATAGGTACGATAGGTTCTTAGGATCGACTTTATCTCATGAAGGAGGCTTTTGCCGTGTTTGTTGAGCTCATGACCGACCTGTGGTGTTATGCCGTACCCTATGTAGCTGTGTGCATACCGGCTGAGTGAAAAATCCTTTGCGCTAGCATCAATATGGATGAGATCAAAACTCTTTACATTGCCACTTTTGATGAGTTCGATCAGCGGTCTGTCGCGCATGACTCGGCGATGATCGTTGGCATTGCCTGCACCCACGACTGCCGTAACGGGCTGAGCGGTTACTGATTGCTCCTTGGCCTGCATAGCGCCGTTGATAACTTCGTTATAGCCGCCGTCACCACTGACAGAGATGATAAGAGGCCGTTTATATTTCAGAGCAACGTCCCTCGCAAGCTCGATGGCATGACCAGCATGTTTGGTCGGCGATAGGCGAGCTTTCCTACCGATTGTCTTATGATGATCATCGATCTGCTCGGCTAAGTTTTTAGCCATGTC
>CAMPIR010000064.1 GCA_946886435.1 uncultured Candidatus Saccharibacteria bacterium
AGTTATAATAAAAGCATAATCAATATTTTCGCAGAAAAGGTACAATTAGTTTAGCTATGAAAGATCTCGCGCCAACCATCCATCGCCAACGACTCATCATCGAAGGATATCCTGCTGCCGCAATTTCCGAGCAGCAAATCAAAGAATACCTGTCTGAGCTTGCAACGGTGACCGATATGGTCAGGCTGACTGACCCGGTTACTCACCAGAGTCCACTATACGGCTGGGCAGGCTGGGTACACTGGGAAACGTCAGGTGCTCACTTTTATGCCTGGGATCAGCCGCTGCTATTCTTTAGTGTCGATATCTATACCTGTAAGGCTTTTGACGTCGATACGACAGTTGCCTTTACAAAGAAATTCTTTAACGCCTCAGAGGTCGTGTACAAGGAAGCCTAACCATGAGTATCGCTCATGAAATAAACGGTGAATATCTTCAGGAAGCACCATATCGGTATGACTTAGATATGGCGCAGATGCAGGAACTGACCGAACGCTTGCTCGCCGAACGCGAGCCACGAAGCGACGATCGCATCGTCTGCTATCGTCTCGAGCAGGGCTCGCCCTACGAAAACGTTGCTCGAACCATCGAGTGCGAAGTGTTCGAAAAGTTCTTTGGCAACAATGCTGAGGAAATGGCGGACGAGTATGGCCCATATGAACCACAAAGCATCTTCTTTTTGTCGGTTGACCAATTTTCGAAGCAACCTGCCGGAGTGCTGCGGGTTATCGAGAACGGACCGGCTGGCCTCAAGACACTAACCGATCTCGAAACTAGCGAAGACCCTGCGGTCCCGCATCTTTCACCCAACGATGTCCAGGTGCATCACGAGATAGAATCCCTGGATACGTGTTGGGATGTTGGGACGGTAGCGGTGCGCAAAGAGTATCGCGCTAGTCGCGCCGAAGCCCAAGAGACCAGTGTTCAGCTATATAGGGCACTTTATACGGCGGCACTGGAGAGTGGGGTTGACCATTTCGTCTCGATCATCGATGCTCGCCCGTACGACAAGATGACCAACTACCTAGGTATACCATTTGTGCCGATGGCAGGTTCTGAACCGTTTTCGTATCTTGGCTCTGAAAAAAGTTATGCGGCCTACGGTGATGTTAGAAAGTTTTATGAAAAAATGAACCGCAAACGCAAGACAGTGCGTGGGTTTATGGCGCGCAAAGCACTCGGTCCTTTGGTTAAAGGTACGGCCGACCAAGCAATCAATCTATAAAAACGCTTACGCTTACGCTAAGATGATAAGGTGGACCTATTCCTCCTGATTATCATGTGTGCCGTTAACCTCGTGCTTGGCGCAATTATTTTCGTGCGCGACTCCCGAAAAGCCTATGCACGGCTTTTTTTGTTGATGAGCTTAGTGATCACGCTCTGGATCACGTCCAACTACTTTACGAACCATTATGTGGGTAACGATAGTCTCGTTCATATTGCGAATAAAATCGCCTTTGTGACCGGCTATGCGATCGTTGTAAGCGGGCTACTTTTTACGTATTTTTTCCCGATAAAACGCCAACCCAAAAACGCTGAACAGCTGTTTCTAGCGGCGCTCGTTACAGTAACCATGCTGCTGTCATTGACGTCGTACGTAACGGGTGGCGCGACCATAGACCATAGCACGGGTGCTATTTCGTATTCTTCGGGATCACTCGTTCTGTTTTATCTGATATCGTTCCTGGTGATAGTTGGCTTTATTGCTAAAAACTTGATGCGTATTCCACACATGGGCGCCTCGTTAAAGTCCAAGCAACAAGCTCGACTCGTCTTAGTTGGCTTTGTCGTCAGCGCGCTGGTAGGGTTGAGTCTGAACCTAGTTCTGCCTCTGATGCTGAGCGGGTGGCAGATTACGCGATTTGGCCCACTGGCAACTGTTTTTCTGGTGGCGATCATCGCGTATGCGATCGTAAAACATGGATTGTTCGATATACGCCTTGCTGCCGTCCGTACACTAGCCTACGTGCTGTCGCTGTTTACGCTGGCGGCTGTTTATGGGTTGGTTGCATTTACGGTATCGCAGATTGTTTTCGAATATCAAACGACCATCGAACAAAATGTAATCAACATAGTGCTGGCGCTGATACTCGCCTTTATCTTTCAGCCTGTTAAGCGTTTCTTTGACAAAGTCACCAACCGAGTTTTCTTTAAGGACAGGTATGAGACGAACGAGTTCATCGCTCGGCTTAGCGAGGCTCTGACAACCACGACCGATCTGCGTAATCTTCTGCAACGGGCAGCGACCGAGATCGGCACAACCCTCAAAGCGGAACAGGCGTTCTTTTATGTGAAGTACTCCGAGAACAAACATTTATCGGCAGGAACAAAAGGACACACGACGTTGACCCTAGATGAATTCGATACGATCCAGGACATAGTTATAGCCGAAGAGGCAGAGATCGTGATAGCCGACCTGTATCCACAGGATAGCCCGCTTCGTCGTATCTTGGCGGCTCGATCGATTGCTATTCTGATGCCGATTCATCGCGGCAAGTCAGTCTTGGGTTACCTCGCGCTCGGCAACCAGCTCAGTAGCGGCTATACCGAGCGAGATATTCGCGTGCTTGAAACGATCGCGGATGAGCTGCTGATCGCAATCCAAAACTCCCTGTCTGCTCAGGAAGTTCGTGAGATCAACACAAATCTCCAGCAGCGCATCAACGAAGCGACGAGTGAGCTACGCGTCGGTAACAAAAAACTGCATGAACTCGACAAGTCAAAAGACGAGTTCATCTCGATGGCATCGCACCAGCTCCGGACACCACTAACCGCAGTAAAGGGATATCTCAGCATGGTCCTCGAGGGTGACCTCGGTGACATCACGCCTGAGCAGCGACAAGTTTTGGAACAGGCGTTTGAGAGTTCGCAGCGCATGGTGTTTTTGATCGGTGATTTCCTGAATGTTTCACGCATCCAAACGGGCAAGTTTATGCTCGAGCCGACGACGATCAATATCGCCGACCTGATTCCGGAAGAGATTGAGCAGCTTGCGGATACCGCTGAAAAACGAGGCATCAAGCTCATGTACGAAAAGCCCGACTCGATGCCAACCATCGAGGCTGATGAGAACAAACTCCGCCAAGTTATGATGAATTTTATCGACAACGCTATCTATTATTCTCCGGCCGGAGGTAAAGTAACGGTTAGGGTGGTCAAAGAACCGGGTGCAATCGTGTTCAAAGTTATCGATACCGGTATCGGCGTCCCAGCGGCGGAACGGCCAAAACTCTTTACGAAGTTTTTCCGCGCCACCAACGCTCGTTTGCAGCGACCGGACGGCACAGGCATCGGCCTCTATATGGCGAAAAAGGTCGTTGTCGCCCACGGCGGAGCCATCATCTTTGAGACGGTAGACGGCAAGGGTAGTACGTTCGGTTTCAGACTACCACTAAAAGACAAGCTGAAATAGTTCAACAAGAAGCCAAGTGATACCGGTGATACCGGCTGCGGCGATCGCGCCGATCTTTGCAAAGCGTTTCTTTGGCTGCCACCATTCACCGAGCTTTGAGCGCTCGACGGCTTCGTAGCGGTGGACGACCGGTTCGCTCGATACGACTCGATGCTTCGCGTCTTCGCCTTGGTAGCGTTTGGTTCGTTTCTTTGGCT
>CAMPIR010000065.1 GCA_946886435.1 uncultured Candidatus Saccharibacteria bacterium
ACCAAGGCATCCGTCCAGCCATCTCGGTCGGTCTGTCAGTTTCACGAGTTGGTGGATCGGCTCAGACGAAGGCTGTGAAGTCTGTCTCTGGTCAGCTCCGCCTCAACCTCGCGCAGTACCGTGAGCTCGCTGCTTTTGCGCAGTTCGGCTCTGATCTCGACAAAGAAACCCAGACGACACTGAACCGCGGGGCACGTCTTACAGAGCTACTTAAACAGCCTCAATACCAGCCGATGGGCGTTTGGGAGCAGACAGCTACCCTAGTTGCTGCTGAAGACGGTGCGTTCGACAAGGTTGCGCTCGATACCGTTAAAGCCGCCCAAACAGCGCTCCTGACCGAGCTATGGGCAGGCCACAAAGACGCCATGCGTGAGCTCAACAAGGGTGACAAACCGTCCGACAAGACTCTTGAGGCGATCAAAAAAGTCGCCGCAAAAGTAATGAAGGGCTTTAGCGCGTAACTATGGCCTCTACTCGTCAGATCAAGTCTCGTATCCGTTCTGTCCGGTCTAACCGCCAGATCACGAAGGCTATGGAGTTGGTGGCTGCGAGCAAGCTGCGCAAGGCGCAGGAGCGAACGCTCGCGACACGTCGATTTACCGAGGCGGCTATCGAAGTGCTTAACGCGCTGGCTGACACGACCGATGTGGCGAGAAGCCCGCTCTATGCCGTGCGGCCGGTCAAGAACCGTCTCGTTATCGTTCTGACAAGTGATCGTGGCCTCGCCGGCGCGTACAACGCCAACGCTCTCAAGCTACTGACGAAACAACTGCGCGCTGATGACGCAGCAAAGATTAACACCACGGTGATCACTATCGGCCGCAAAGGTTCACAGTTCGTCGCAAAGCTTCGTGATGTCGAAGTGAGTGGCTCATATCACATCGGCGACCAGGCTACGGTCGATGAGATCCGCCCTGTCCTGCAGACCATCGTTGAGCTGTTTAAGAACAGCGAGATTGACTCGGTTGAAGTCATCTCGACTCGGTTCGTAAATAGTTTCGTGCAGACCGCTGAACTCAGTAACCTGCTGCCGGCCGGTACTACCGAGATCGATGAGCTTGAAAAACCGACTGCCGACATGCTGTTTGAACCGTCAGCCGAAGAGGTACTGGATTACGCGACGACCCGACTGATTGAGGCGCACCTCTACCAGGCTATCCTCGATGCTCGTGCCTCAGAGCACGCGATGCGCCGTGTCGCGATGAAAAATGCCAGTGACAACGCCGGCGAGATCGTCGATGCACTGACGCTCGAGATGAACAAAGTCCGTCAGGCAGCAATCACCCAAGAGCTTGCCGAGATTAGCAGCGGTGCGGAGGCGATGAAATGAGCAGGCTGACAGGACAATACAATAGGACATCACAAGATTATCAAGACGAAGGAGAGCAATAAATGGCAACAACAACGAAAACGGAACAAGGTAACGTCATCCAGGTCGTGGGCGTCGTTGTCGATGTTGAGTTCGATAAAGGCAACTTGCCGGCCATCTACGACGCACTCCATATCAAACACAATGACGGACTGCTTGTGCTCGAGGTCGCTCAGCACCTCAGCGAGACCAGCATTCGTGCGATCGCGCTAAGCTCAACTGATGGGCTGAAGCGTGGCGATAAAGTTGAAGGCACGGGCGCACCTATTACTGTTCCGGTCGGTAAAGACACCCAGGGCCGTATGTTTAACGTGATCGGTGAACCAATCGATGGTAAAAAGGCTGTAAAGGGCGCGACCGCGCCGATCCACCGTGAACCACCTGCTCTCATCGAGCAGTCTGGTAAAACCGAGATTCTCGAAACCGGTATCAAAGTCATCGACCTGATTGCGCCAATCGCAAAGGGTGGTAAGGTTGGTCTCTTTGGTGGTGCTGGTGTCGGTAAGACCGTTCTGATCCAAGAGCTGATCAACAACATCGCCAAGTTCCACTCTGGAAACTCCGTATTTGCCGGCGTTGGTGAGCGAACCCGCGAAGGAAACGACCTGTACTACGAGATGGAAGAGTCAGGCGTCCTCGACAAAACCTCTCTCGTCTTTGGTCAGATGAACGAACCACCAGGCGCGCGTCTTCGCGTGGCACTGACTGGGCTCACCATGGCCGAAGCCTTCCGTGATGAAGGTAAAGACGTCCTGTTTTTCGTCGACAACATCTTTCGCTTTACGCAGGCGGGTGCTGAGGTTTCTGCCCTGCTCGGCCGTCTGCCATCTGCCGTCGGATACCAGCCCAACCTCCAGCAGGAAATGGGCGCCCTTCAGGAACGAATTACCTCAACTAAAAAAGGCTCAGTAACAAGTGTCCAGGCGGTTTATGTCCCGGCTGATGACCTGACTGACCCAGCGCCTGCAACGACCTTCGCTCACCTCGACTCAACCATCGTGTTGAACCGTGCGCTGACTGAGATCGGTATCTATCCTGCGGTTGACCCACTTGACTCCAACTCAACCATCCTCGATCCAGAAATCGTCGGTGAAGAACACTACCGTGTGGCGCGTGACGTACAGAAAGTCTTGCAGCGTTACAAAGACCTGCAGGATATCATCGCTATCATGGGTATGGAAGAACTGTCTGATGAGGACAAGCAAACTGTTTCCCGCGCTCGACGTATCCAGAGATTCTTTAGCCAGCCGTTCCACGTAGCCGAAGGCTTTACGGGCACACCAGGCGCGTACGTCAAGCTCGATGACACGATCAAGGGCTTTGCCGAGATTCTCGAAGGCAAACACGATGACAAGCCAGAAAATGCATTCTACATGAAGGGCTCACTCTAGGATTATGAAGCTCGAGCTCATCACGCTAACTGGCGAAAAACTGTCTGAGGATGTTTACGAAGTCACCTTACCGACCCGTTCCGGTGACATCTCGGTGTTCCCTGGTCACGAAACGCTCGTGACACTCGCGACAGTTGGTGTGCTCTATGTCCGACGCAAACGTGGCGACATCGATGATGCACGCGAAGTGTTCGCGATCAATGGTGGCGTAGTGCAGATCAGCCCAACACTTATCCGCATCCTCGTCGACGAAGCCGAAGGTGCAGACGAGCTCGCTACTCAGGAAATCGAAGCCGCCCTCGAGCGCGCCAAAAAACTCCGTGAGTCAGCAAAAGACGCGGTTAGTATCTCAGAAGCTGAGGCACTTATGAACCGTGCTGCGGTTCGACTCAAGGTCGCAAACCTACGCCGTCGTCGCTAAAAAGTCTCAGTACAATAAAACACTACCGGTAGCGTCTGTACGCTACCGGTAGTGTTTTTTAGGCGAGGATTTCGTCGAGGACTGCTCGGACTTCGTCGGTGCTATGAAGGTGCATCAACCTGTCGCGAAGTTGTGACGCCCCGTCAAAATCACGGACGTATATCTTGAAAAAACGCTTGAGCGTATCAAACGGTCGTCCGGTTTGGTCGCGGTAGGTGTCGTAGAGGTCTAGTTGGAGGCGGAGGAGCCCGAGCAGCTCTGCTTTGCTATGTGATTTTGGTTCATGTTCGAATGCGTACGGGTTA
>CAMPIR010000066.1 GCA_946886435.1 uncultured Candidatus Saccharibacteria bacterium
GTACTCGGTGTAAACGGCCCTTATCGGGAACTCATCGATAGATAAGCTGAGCTGCTTCGCCCGCCAAAGCATCTCTGAGCAAAACTCGTAACCACTAGTCCTCCAGCGGAGTTGTTCGAGAGATTTCCTCGAAAAGATGCGAAGGCCTGACTGTGAGTCGGTCGAGTTGATGCCAAACAGCAGATAGGTAACGAAACTCAGCCCTTTGTTGCCGATAACCTTGACCCTAGACATGCCCTCGCTGTTTATGAGGCGGCTGCCGATAAGAAGGTCTGCGTTTTTCTGCTCTAGATGACTGAACCCCTCGATAACATCACTCACCAAATGTTGGCCGTCGGCGTCCATGGTCGCTGCAGCATCGAAGCTGTTTTGCTGGGCATAACTCAGTCCAGTGGCGGTCGCGCCGCCGGCTCCAGAGTTCAGGATATGATCGATGACATGCGCACCGGCCTTGCGAGACTCTTCGCCCGTGGTGTCTCGAGAGCCGTCGTTCACAACCACTATCTCGAACTCGTACTTGGTTTTGCGGAGTTCGCTGATCGCATTCCTTACAACATCACCAATAACAGGCCCTTCATTGTAAGCGGGTATGACGATACAGACTCGGTTCAGGTGCTGGATGCGTTTACTCATAATCTCGTTATCTATAAGTATAAACCGTAACCGGACTTTTTGAGAGCATCTGCATGTTCTGTGAGCTGTCGGCTATCGATCCATCCCTCTTGGTGAGCGACTTTTTCTGGACTGCCGATGATCTGGCCGGTACGATTTTGCAGAACCCGAACATAGTCGGTTGCATCGGTCATGCTGTCTATTGTCCCGGTATCGAGCCAGACGTCACCATCGTCGAGCGTTGTGACACGGAGCTTACCCCGTTTCAGGTATTCGTCATTGATGCTGGTTATTTCGAGCTCACCTCGCTCGCTCGGTTGAACATTTTTCGCGATCTCAACCACGTCGTTATCGTAAAAATATAGTCCGACAACCGCATAGTCGGATTTTGGGTCAGTCGGTTTTTCCTCGACGGAAATCGCGTTCATATCGTCGTCAAACTCGACAACTCCGTAGCGTTCCGGATCAGAAACACGGTAGGCAAAGACAATACCACCGTCCGGATCGGTGCAAGTCTTTAGCGATTCGTCGAGTTCGTGTCCATGGAAAATATTGTCACCGAGAACCAGTGCGACTTTGTCGTTACCTATAAACTCTTCGCCGATAATGAACGCCTGCGCGAGACCATCAGGAGATGGTTGCACAGCGTAACTGAGCGATACGCCCCACTGTGAGCCGTCACCAAGTAGTCGCTGGAACTGCGACTGATCATCGGGTGTGGTGATGATCAATATTTCGTTGATCCCTGCCTGCATGAGCGTGGTTAGCGGGTAATAGATCATCGGCTTGTCATAGATCGGCATCAACTGCTTGCTGATACCTTTGGTAATAGGGTGGAGGCGGGTGCCCGAGCCGCCTGCGAGGATAATCCCCTTCATGTATCTAAGCCTCCTTTAAGAGTTCTTCCCAGTAAATGTCTAGCGCCTGTCGCCAGTCTCTCGGGGTAAACCCGGTCGCCTTTATCTTATCGAGGCTGAGTGTGCTTTGCAACGGTCGAGGCGCGATGCCTTCTTTGCCCGCGTAGTACTGCTCAGTGGTGACGCCGGTAACATCCTCAGCTGAGTGGCCAGATTTTTCATATACAATCTTTGCGATATCTGCCCAGCTCACGCTGTCGCCTTCGTTCGAGAGGTTGTACGTGCCGTACTGCGAATCGGTGTCGATGAGATGCTTGGCTGCACGTGCCAAGTCTTCGGTAAAGGTGAGTCTGCCGACCTGGTCGTTAACGACGCTCGGCTTTACGCCGCGCCCTGCAAGGTCGTTCATGGTACGCACAAAGTTGTTACCTCCGCCGATTACCCAGCTGGTTCTCAGTATGTAGTGACGCGGCACAAGGCTGGCGGCTATATCACCGGCGGCTTTGCTCTGGCCGTATACACTGAGCGGCGAGAACGACTCTTCTTCGGTATGTATCTGCGTACCGTCAAAAACGTAGTCAGTCGAAATATGAACTAGTGTCAGGTTGTTTTCGGCTGCGATATGCGCGAGGTTTGCGACTGCCGCGGAGTTAGCTTTCCATGCCTCGACACGACCTTCTGATGTTTCGGCGGCATCAACGGCAGTGTAGGCGGCGGCGTTCAGGATAAGGCTGTAATCTTTCCATCGTCTTGCGGTGAAGACTTCTGGTGAGGATATGTCGAGCGTATCACGATCGACACAGTCTGCGTCCGGAAAGAGTCGTTGGAATTCTTGACCAAGCTGCCCGTTTGCGCCAGTGATGAGCACTTTTCTTGGCGTCATAGCCGCCGCATCTGCAAGAACCGGGTGTCCTTTGTCTTTGTCTGATACTTCCGCGCCCGAGAGAGCTATCGGCCAGTCGATTCCGAGGGTTTCGTCGTAGATGCTTACCGCTGAGTACTGCGCGTCAGGCGACCAGTGGTCGTTAACGAGATAGGTATAAACAGTGTTGTCTTCTAGTGCTTGGTATCCATTTGCGACGCCACGTGGTACGAATATCGCCATGCTCGGGTCAAGTTCTACGGTGAACGTTTTTCCATACGTTTTACTGCCTTCGCGTATGTCGCACCACGCACCAAATACACGTCCGGAGCCGATAGAGATGAACTTGTCCCACGGTTCAGCGTGGAGCCCACGGGTCACGCCAGCTTTTTCGTTGAATGAGATGTTGTTCTGAACCGGATCAAAGTCAGGTAGACCGGCGCCGATCATCTTTTCACGCTGCCAGTTCTCCTTGAACCAGCCACGGCTGTCACCGTGAACGGGCACATCATATACAATGAGCCCTTCTATAGTCGTCGGAGTTGCTTTGAGGTCTTTACTGAACTGCATCTCGCTCATGGTTTATTGTCCTTGCTTCGCGTAAATGTCTTCGACGGACCGTTTATCGGCTTGCCACCACTCACGGTTTTGGTCGTACCACTCGATAGTCTGTTTGAGGCCGTCCTGCATGCCGTTTTGGTCGGTGTACTCAGGCTGCCATCCGAGCTCTTCGCGCAGTTTTGTGCTATTCATCGCATAGCGCATATCGTGTCCTGGTCGGTCGTTGACGTGTTCGTACCAATCCTTGGGTTTGCCCATGACTTCGCAGATC
>CAMPIR010000067.1 GCA_946886435.1 uncultured Candidatus Saccharibacteria bacterium
ATACTTGTCAATGAACTACAATGGCAGACATGATAGTTGGCATCGATGAAGTTGGGCGCGGGCCATGGGCGGGACCGCTCGTATTTGGTGCGGTTGTGCTCGGCGATGCGGAGATTCCCGGTTTGACTGATAGCAAGAAACTATCAAAAAAACGTCGTGAACACTTGAGTGCGGAGATCCATGAAAAAGCGCTGGCGGTCGCACTTGGCTGGGTGCCCGCCGAAGAGCTCGACGAGCTTGGGATGAGTCAGGCATTGACGCTTGCTTGCCGACGAGCACTGGAGCAAATCACCGTGCCGTATCAACAGATCATTATCGATGGGACGATAAACTTTCTGAGAGACACCGGTAAGGGGCCGTATGTCACTACGATCGCAAAGGCGGATCTGCTCGTACCCAGCGTGAGTGCGGCGTCGATTGTTGCGAAGGTAGCGCGTGATGCCTATATGGCTGAACAAGACAGTGTCTACAAGGGGTATAGTTTTGGGGCGCATGCTGGATACGGAACGGCGGCACACCGAGCTGCTCTGGAGCTTCACGGTGTTACGCCGCTTCATAGGAAGAGTTTTGCCCCTATCGCAGCCTTACTCGAGCTTGATCTAAATGTTGCTAGCCCGGTTAGCCGCGCAGCAGTGGTTACTGCAGGGCAACGTGCTGAAGAAGAAGCGGCAGAATACCTAAAGCGAAATGGATTTACAATCACAGATCGCAACTGGAAAACCAAGGCGTGCGAGATTGATATTGTCGCTTCAAAGGCTGATGTGATTTATTTTGTAGAAGTAAAATATCGTCGCAACCATGAACAGGGAGGCGGAATGGCGGCGATAACTGCTACCAAGCTAAAACATATGAACCGAGCTGCACGGATGTGGTTACAGTCGCACGGAGATCAGGACGCTCGCTTGGCGGCGATAGAGCTGACCGGACCCGACTACACGGTTACGCAGTTTGTTGAGCAAGTGTAGATCGAACTGCGTCACCGTCACGTTCTAGCCACTCGACGCGGCTTGCTATCTCGGTTTCCCCGATCTCGATGGCGCGCGTGAGTGCCGCCTGAGGCTTAAGCGGCTCAAAGAACGTACGGTATGTATCGAGCCAGTCTCGCGTGGACAGGACGTTAGCGCTATAGCGGGCAAAGTCATCGTAGCTCTTATCGCCCTTAAAAGTGTCTTCTATCCATGCCCAGTGATTAACCATCCATTGCCAGGTTTGGTCGCGAGCATAGCGGTTGCGAAGTAGGTAGATATACCAGCGGAATAAGTCTTGACGCTTAACCAGCTCATTGTCGGTCATTCGCTCAAGTAGGCGGCCGATGCGTGTCGTATCGCGTGTCGCACAAAGCCCTGAGGTAACGTCGTCACGGAGCTCTGCATTGACGGTCTGTCCATGGATAGTGAGCAGGCGCTCAAAGTCGTCATCTGATCCATGTTTGCTGACGACCGCAAAGATAACCGCGCGAGTTTCGCTCGAAAGGTTGAGTGCATCATCTGCTTCGCGGAAATTCAGGAGTGATCTTTCGATGACCTCAGGATGGTCCGCATAACCAAGAAGGCTGAGGATGTTCGCGCGCAGCTTTGTGTCTTGTTCGGGTTCGTTCGCCAACTGATCAAAGCCGAGTTTTTCATAGAGCGGAGTGGCGATTTCTGTAACGAGCCGCTTGAGTTGATCGTCGCTCTCGGTATCTGTTTCAACGAATCGTCGTAAGTCACCGATAATCATACTGATAATATTCCAGACCGGTTCTGTGTCCTCGTGACGGTACCTGTGCAGGAGAGGTAGCAACGTGGCGGTATTCACCTTGCCACTACGAGCGAGCAGGCTGGTTTCGTGAAGGAGAGATAGGCGAGCGATACTATCGAGAGAACCGGCACTGAGAGCATCGTAGATCTGCTGCCAAGCGGCATCGTCGTATTCGGCGACAAAATGAGCATCATTGCCACGGTTGAGGAGCGGTAAGTCATGGGGAGCAGCAAAACTAACCTGCTTGGCTTCGAGCAACTCCGGAAAGCTGTCGTTATAGGCGAGAAGCGGTATCGGCCAGACGCTCTCATCAGTCGGTGCACCGAGAATCAAGCGTTCTTGAGTCAGCCGATAACCGTCGTCTGTGGTCGTGACGCTAACCAGCGGAAAGCCTGAGCGTGAAATCCAGGACTCCATAAAGCTCTCGATATCTTTCCCCGAGCTCGCCGAAAATGCCTGCCAGAGGTCTCCGCCAACCGTGTTTTTGTAGGCATGTTGTTTGAAGTAGTTACGCAGTCCATCGCGAAAAGCATCATCTCCGATGTAGCTGCGGAGCATCTTTAGTAGACGGGCACCTTTTGCGTAGACAATCGACGGGTCAAAGATCGTACTGATCTCGTCAGGATGATTGACCTCGACTTTTACGGCCTGGACACCTGCGAGCTGGTCACGTCGAAGCGCCGACAGAACCTCCTGTGAGGCGAATATATTCCAGGTCTGCCACTGTGGATAGAGGGCGTCGACGGCGACGTATTCCATGATGGTGGCAAAACTCTCGTTGAGCCAGAGGTCGTTCCACCACTGCATCGTGACAAGATTGCCAAACCATTGGTGGCTGGTCTCGTGGGCGATAACAGTTGCCACGTATTCGCGCATGCTAACCGACGAGGTTTTGTCGACGAGAAGCGCTACTTCGCGGTAGGTGACGAGGCCCCAGTTCTCCATCGCACCGCTCGAGAAGTCGGGCAGGGCTATATGATCTAGTTTTGGCAGAGGGTACGGAATGCCGAAATACTCATCAAAAAAATCGACAGTACCGACGGCGACCTCGAGAGGAAAATCAAGGCTCTCAACAGGTTGGGCTTTTGTCGCCCAGACGTTCACTTCGACGCCACTTTTTGTCATAGCGGTTTTCTTCTGTAAATCGCCAACCACAAAGGCGAGCAAGTAGGTGCTCATTTGTGGCGTAGTGTCGAAAACGGTCTGTGTCTTTTCGCCTACAACTGATTGGTTCGTTATCGGCATATTGCCCAGTACTTGATTGTCTGATTCGCTCAGCAGTGTGAGGTCAAAGGTCGCTTTTGCTTCAGGCTCATCGACGCACGGAAACACTTCGCGGGCATGATGCGACTCGAATTGGGTAGCAAGCAGCTCGTGTTTTGTGCCATCGACTTCGTAGTAGCACGGATAGAGTCCGTGCA
>CAMPIR010000068.1 GCA_946886435.1 uncultured Candidatus Saccharibacteria bacterium
CCGGTAACGACGGCCGCAAGATGAGTAAAAGCTATGGTAACTACACCGATCCGAACGAGCTCATGGACAAGTTTTCGGCTGATAGCCTGCGGTTCTTGCTGCTATCGAGCCCGCTCCTCAACGGCGAAGACTTCGCACTGCAGGACAAGGACGTCGGAGATGTAGCACGCAAACTCAGCATGGTTTGGAACATGTACGACTTCTTTACGATGTACGCCGAAGTCGACGGTTGGGAATATGACGGAGAACTGGTGGATCCCCTAGAGGATGCGACAAACCCGCTTGATATCTGGATCATTTCACGTTTACATCAGCTAGTAGCCGAAGTTGAACGCAACATGGACGGCTACAATTTACCTGATGCGCTCAGTCCGATATTGCCGTTCCTCGACGATGCGAGCAACTGGTACGTGCGGCGCTCTCGCCGTCGTTTCTGGAAGTCTGAAGACGATAGCGATAAAGACATGGCGTACCGCACGTTGCACTATGTGCTGGTTCGTCTGTCCTACGTACTCGCGCCGTTCACACCGTTTCTCGCTGAAGAGCTCTACCATAACCTGACTGGTGACACTGAGTCGATTCATCTCAAGGACTGGCTACCAGCCGGTAGCGTAAATGCACAGGTCATGAATGACATGGAAACGGTACGTGACTACGTTAACCAAGGCCTCAGCCTCCGTGCTCGTGCCGGACTTAAGGTTCGACAGCCGCTCGCTAGTGTCACGGTTCCGAAACTCGGAGAACATGTCGATTTTGAGCCTATTCTTATGGACGAGCTGAACGTGAAATCAGTTGCTGCCGGTGAAGAAGTGATGATCGATGAGACGATTACCCCTGAACTAAAGCGCGAAGGCCTAATGCGCGAAGTCATTCGTCACGTGCAGTCCGCTCGCAAACAGGCAGGGCTCAACGTCGACGACCGTATCGTACTGAACCTCGAGACTGATAACGAAGAGCTACGTTCAGCCATTAGTGAACACGCCGACACCATAATGGCAGAAACGCTAGCCGAAAAGTTTGGTGATACGTCAGAAAACACCCAGGCCGTGAAAGTCGAAGGCGCTACGCTTACAATCACACTCCAAAAAATCTAGCTGTATACTGGGGGTAGATGACCCAGACAAAAACTCAACCCATCATCGGTATCGCACCGAGCTTTGACGACGGCACCGTTATACCGGGAAAACCGATCGATCGAATCTTTTTGCGCCGTGATTATACGCAAATCCTGGCTGCGGTTGGGGCAACGCCACTTATCCTTAACCCAGACATGTCGCTCATGAGCATCATAGCGCTTTGTGACGGTATCATCATATCTGGCGGAGAAGATATCGACCCTTCTCGTTACGGCGCCCAGCGGTTTCCTCAAACGCGGCGCACCGAACCTGCGGAACGTTTTGAGTGGGAAACGGAACTGATCGAGGCCTGTGATGAAGCTCATACCCCGATCCTCGGTATTTGTTATGGTATGCAGCGGCTAAACGTGCACTACGGCGGTACGCTTATCCAAGATATCCCAACCTATTTACCCGAAAATATTGGGCATGACAATACCTTGCATACGGTCACGTTCGAACACGAGTTTCTCGGCATGAAAGAAAAGGGTATTCACGAGATTAACTCGCGCCACCATCAAGCAGTCGAGTACCTTGCGGATGGCTTCACGGCCTGCGCAGTTGCACCCGATGGTATCGTTGAAGCGATCGAGGGCCGAGGTCACTACGGCATGCAGTGGCATCCAGAGTCAGACGAGACCGGCGCGCATGTCTACCGGGTGTTTATCGAGAAATGTATGGAGAAGAAAGCAGCGCTTGACCAGCCGCAGTTATAGGCGTATAACGAGACTATTACTTAGGGAAGCCACTCGAAACAAAAACAGTGACGTTTAGGTAATAGCACATCCAACCCAACATGGAAGAGAGGTGGTCGAGATGTCGACCATGACTGGCTCTGAGGCTTCGACGATGAAGGGCATTGTTCCTTCCGTCATGGAGGAGCTGCGAGAGCTGTCCGGAGAGCACGAGGACGTCGATAGCGAGATGATCGCGAGCGCCATCACCAACGTCATGGTGCTGGATCGGGGGATCCTTCCGGAGGACTTTTCTCCCGGTATCAAAGCAATCATCCGCGACTGCGAGATACACCCGGGCCGCATCCAGGAGCTGAAGTACGTCGAGCGAGAGCTCTACGGAGCCTTTGCTCGTCCATTCACACCGTGATCCGCCATGTGGTTCACTCTTATGGGGCGCCGGCCTACACCGGCGCCCCTTGGCATGTGTCCGACAACTCCTACAGATAGCGCTCCTACAGATAGCGCTTTTAATTTTTTAAAAACACTATATAGACGAAATGTAAAAATAGTGTTGACATATATTTTTCGGATTGGTATGCTGGTCAGGTTGTGAACGCATTTCCGCGTTTGCTCAGGTAGCTCCACATGTGGGGAGCACGACGTGACTTCGGTCACAGAAAGGGGACATCAATGTCCTCGAAGAACAGCCGCATCCGCAACTCCATCATCGGCGTGGCGGGTGTCGTCGCCGTCGGGCTGGCGCTCGCGGCGCCGACCACCGGTGCTGACTTCTCGGCGTCCGACACGGGCAACGTCTCGGCGCAGGCCGGCACGCTGACCATCGAGCTGTCCGACGCCCAGAACACCGGGACCTTCAACCTGGCCTACCCCAACCTCGCCCCCGGCGAGACCAAGGTCGACCAGTTCACGGTCAAGAACACCGGCAGCATCCCGGCCGACGTCAAGATCGGCGCACCGTTCAGCGGTGTCGTCGCCAACCTCGGCACGGCCAACCCGTCCAAGCTGCTCGTCAGCATCGACGGCTACCAGGCAGCTGTGTCGGCCACGTCGCTCACCGGGAACATCGCGCTCGGCTCGCTGGCGCCCAACCAGTCGCGTACCTACACGGTGCGCGTCGGCCTGGACTCCAGTGCCGGCAACGAGTGGCAGGGCAAGTCCGTCGCGACGAACGTGACGGTGACGCTCAACCAGTGATGACCTTCGGGTTGTTGCACGGCTGAAGAG
>CAMPIR010000069.1 GCA_946886435.1 uncultured Candidatus Saccharibacteria bacterium
CAGTTGGATACAAATAGCGCATCACTGAAGGACCGAGCGATTATCATCCCGACCGTTCTCGTGGCGATAACGGCTATACTGATGCTACTCCTTCGTTCCGTGATTGCACCGTTGCTGTTGCTCCTGACGACCGTGCTGTCGTTTGCTGCGGCTCTTGGAGTTGCGGCGCTGCTGTTTAACCACGTTTGGGGTTTCCCGGGCGCTGACCCGTCAGTTGTGCTGTACGCATTTGTGTTCCTTGTGGCTCTTGGTATCGACTACAACATCTTCCTGATGACGAGGGTAAGAGAAGAAGCGCTTGGCCACGGTACACAAAAGGGCATAATCAAAGGCCTCGTTGTGACCGGTGGGGTTATCACGAGCGCTGGCGTCGTACTGGCTGCGACATTTGCGGCACTGGCGGTGATACCGATATTGTTCTTGTTCCAGCTTTCGTTTATCGTGGCGTTCGGCGTATTGCTCGATACGTTTATCGTTCGATCACTGCTCGTACCTGCGCTTATCCGGGATATCGGCTCGATCGTTTGGTGGCCGTCACAGCTTCGTAAGAAAAAGTAGCGCTAGCGTTCGTTTATCTGGATAAAATAGTTATTCATTGCATAATATGCTTATGCGGTGGAGAATTTTACAGCAGTATTATGCTCATGGCCTTAGTACAATGAGAAACTATGAGTGAAAATAACCAACAACTTCCAACCGATATCCTGGCGGAAAAGCAGGATGACTACGAGCCAACGGACATCTTCCAGTGGGCAAACAACCTCGTCCAGTACAAAGACGAGCTGAACATTGACCTGTTCTTTTTCAACAAGAACGGCATCGTATACCGGACAAGCCGCAGCAAAGAACTCGATAAGCAGATGGAGCCAATCTTTATCGACGAGATCCTTGAGTTTGTGCTCGATGGCGCAGAAAAGGGGATGTTGGTTCGTGAGTTCGAAGAGGCCGAAGCCGAAGCGGACGTACTGCAACGGACACGACTAAAAAACGTTGAAAAAGCCGTTAACGTCCTGACCTGGGTCAAAACCCAGGAGAGCGAGATGGAGCTCTTTAGCGACGAAACGCATGAGATCAAGCGCATGAAAGGCGCGATCGCCCGTGTTTCGCATGAAGGCATGCCGACGTTTTATGTGATAAAACAGTTGCCGGCTGCACAGATGATGAGTGGCAAAGTAGGCTGGATGGTTAGAAATGGCAAGTTCGTACCCTTTGATGCTGACGCTGCGATCCGGGTCCCTGCGGACAACCAGCTGCTCGTGCTCGAGAGTGACATGTACGTGTTCTCGCAGTCGAAACTCAAGAGCCTGTTCGGATATGACGCAAAAGAAGCCTTTATCGCCGACCAAAAGGTTCGTGAGATCGAAGCGAACTTTCGCCTCAGTTTTGCGGAAGGCCTGACGATACAAAATCTCGTCAAAGGACGCCGGTCGACTATCAAAAAACTGCAAAAGATCGAGCCGACTTTGATGACGCAGGAACAGCTCATGAACCACGCCGAAGAAGTAGGCGTCGATCTCATGGAAGATGATAGCGGCGCGATCATCATCATGGATGAAAAAGACTTGGTCAAGTTCGTGAACTTACTCAACGATGACTATATCGAGTCACCAGTTACAGGCCTTCGCTATGAGATCAAGAGTAAGAAGCCACTCAAAGAACCTGAAGCCAAAGAAGAAGACAGCTTGCTGATCCAGCTGTAGCGCCCCGTGACTTTGTTACAATAGCTGATAGATGGATAACCCAAAAACAGACAGACGTAGCACAGGGCTTGATTTTGCTCCGCTAGGACTCGAGGTTACGAAAGCAGATGTTGCAGCCTACAAGGCTAAGCAGCCGCGTTCAAAACTATCCGATAAGAAGATTTTTATAGGCGCCAGCCTCCTGGGTGGAGTGCTTGTTGGTGTGATGTTGACTGGGGCTGTCATCGCGGCGATAAACCAGAACACTGGCCTAATCTTTCTGCTTTTACCGATCTGGGTGATTATGTCGCTAGGCATAGGCTTCCTCACGGTTTTCGGCTATAACTACCGCTACAAGCGCTTTGTGAGGATCGACCGATTTGCAATCGCAAACGGACTTACCTTCACATTCGATCAGCCGTCGCCGAGTTACCCGGGAATGATATTTGACGAAGGCCGTTCACGTGAGTTGAGGGAGCTGCTAAGCTTTCCAGGCAATACTGAGATTGGTAACTATGTCTACGTGACCGGTAGTGGCAAGAGCAGGTCAACTCATAACTATGGCTACGTAAGGATAAAACTTGATCGAAAGCTGCCGCACATGGTGCTCGATGCGAGACACAATAATTTTTTAGCATTTTCCAACCTGCCAGATACATTCGATAAATCTCAGACGCTGTCGCTCGAAGGGAATTTCGATACATACTACACGCTCTACGCGCCGCAGCAGTATGAGCGTGATGCACTCTATGTGTTTACGCCCGACGTGATGGCGGTGCTCATAGATAGCGGCGCAAAATATGACATGGAAGTTATCGACGATAGTCTTTTTATCTACCACACGGCTCATTTTGATCTCGACTCGCAGGCGCAGCTCCAACAGCTCGCCGCAATCATCCAGACGATAGGCGCAGAGCTCAAGGATCAGACGGAATATTATCGTGATGAACGTGTATTAGATCAAGCACAAAATATCGTGACCTCACAGGGGGCTAGACTCAAAAAAGGCGTGAACTACCTGGTCATCGGCCTCGTCGCGTTCTTTGTCGCTCATTATTTCGTCGGTATGATTTGGCCTGAGTCACTTTTCATAACCAACCTGTTGGTCGGTGTATTGATCTGGGGTTTTATCATATTTGGTATCGTTAAAAACTTTAAGAATTGGTAAGAGCTTAAGGTGTTTGAAAAGCTATGGCATCACTATTTGCGGGTTCCGTTCACGCTCCATGTGTATCGTCAATCAAGTGTGCCAAAACCACGCGCTACGCTGGTGT
>CAMPIR010000070.1 GCA_946886435.1 uncultured Candidatus Saccharibacteria bacterium
AACTGGGGACACAAGGCTCTTCAGGCCTCTGCTCTACCAACTGAGCTAAAGAGCCGTACCTTCGGTACAACAGGATTCATTGTACCGAAACAGGGGCGAAACAACAAGCCTACTTGGTAAAGATGTCCTTGAGATTAGTCAGTTCGCTTGGCAGCACGACAAGCGTTTTTTGGCTTGGTTCAACAGAAATCTTCTCGAGCGTCTGAAGCGTACGGATGTTTATGCCGCCGGGAATCTTACTGAGCATCGCAGCCGCGTCGGCAACGGACTGTGCTGCCGCCTTTTCACCTTCTGCGGTAATGATAACTGCACGTCGTTCGCGTTCGGCCTCTGCCTGTTTCGCCATCGCACGTTTCATATCCTGTGGTAGCTCAATGTTCTGGATCTTGACGTTTTCGACATCGATTCCCCACTTGTCTGTCTCAGAGTCTACGATCTCTTTTATCTTTTGGCTCATTTCCTCTCGCTTACTAAGCAACTCATCCATGTCGGCGTTACCCGTAACATCGCGGAGCGCCGCCTGTGCAAACTGGCTAGTTGCATAGATATAGTTAGTCGTCTCAAGGACCGCTTTGCCCGCGTCGATCACGCGCAGGTAGACAACAGCATCTACCCCGATAGTCACATTATCTTTCGTGATGATCTCTTGCTTTGGGACGTCGATCGGAGTTGAGCGAACATCTACTTTGATGAGTCGTTGAAAGATAGGGATAACGACACGAAGCCCTGGTTCACGGATACCCGTAAAGCGACCAAGTGTCAAAACGACGCCTCGCTCATACTGGTTGATAACCTTGATCCCCGCTAAGACAAAAACGACAACAGCCGCGATCAGAAAAAAGACAAATTCTCCCATAAAACTCCTTGTTTAACTACTCTTTAGTATAGCATCACCCTGGAGGGCGAGCGTGATCAATCGTTCGATCAACTGCGGATAACCGATGCCCTCATGGCGCCAAAGTTTTGGATACATGCTGATATTCGTAAATCCAGGAATGCTGTTGATCTCGTTGAGGTAAATTTCTCCGCTATCAGTAACGAAAAAATCGACTCGTGCCAGACCCCGACATTCCGTAACGGCATAGGCTCGCAGCGCATAGTCCTCTAGCTTCGCCCTGATATCTGCTGATAAATCGGCAGGGATTTTCACCTCCGCAGTACTCTCGGGGTCATATTTATCATCGAAGCTATAAAAGTCTTGTCCCGGCACGACTTCTCCGGGAGTACTTGCACGTGGATTCGTGTTGCCGAGTATGGCTACTTCGATCTCGCGACCTTTGATTGTACTCTCGAGCAAAACTATTTCTGAGTTTTTCGCCGCAAGACTCAGTACTGCCTCCCAGTCTTGCTCGGAAGTGATATGACTAACGCCGACAGAAGACCCGGCGCTGGCTGGTTTGACGAATATATCACTGCCAAGTGCGGCTGACACCACCTCATAGTCCGGCTGCTTGTCATGCACTCGCCAACTCCGCCATGGCACAACCGGAATCCCCTCATGCTCCAACAGGCGTTTCGTCATATCCTTGTCCATCGTGACAGCCGCCGCGAGGACACTTGGCCCAACATAAGGTATTCCAAGAAGTTCTGCCAACCCCTGAACCGTACCGTCCTCGCCGTTCTTGCCGTGCAACATAGGAAGCAGAACATCTGGCTGGATAATCTTGTGATCCGGCAAGGTTATAAACTTCGCTTGCCCGAGAACCGGCAATAGCTGCGGAGACCCGGCGTGGAAGTCGCCGACCGTGTCGACCAGCCACCAGCGCCCCTCTCGGTCGACGAGACAGGTCGTAATGTCATAGCGGGTATTGTCTAGCGCAGCAAATACATTGCGAGCACTCGCGAGAGAAACGTCATGCTCCGATGACTTTCCTCCATAAATAAGCATGACATGAGTGTTTGACATCTATGCAAGCAGTATACTATAACTATGGATTCTACACCGCTCGCCGAACGAATGCGCCCCACGACCCTCGATGACGTCGCTGGACAGCTACATATCGTAGGTGGTGATGGTCTCATTCGAAAAATCATCGAGCAAAAACAGCTAACGAGCCTCATTCTATGGGGTCCTCCCGGGAGCGGCAAGACAACGCTCGCACGTATCATCGCCGCGGAACTTGAGGCGGATTTCGTAGAGCTCAGTGCGGTCACAGCCGGTAAAAAGGATGTGCTCAAAGTCGTAGAGCGCGCCAAAGCCAACTGGAATCTCAAGCAACGTACGTTGCTCTTTGTCGATGAGATCCATCGTTTTAACAAAGCCCAGCAGGATGCTTTCTTGCCCCACGTCGAATCAGGCCTCATCACCTTGATCGGTGCCACGACCGAAAACCCAAGCTTTGAGATCATCACACCGCTCCTGAGTCGTGCCCGTGTGCTCGTGCTGGAGCCGCTCGCAAAAACGGATATCTTGGCAATTCTCCAGCGAGCACTCGTGCATGAAAAAGCCGAAAAGCGTGTTGCAACCGATGCGCTCGACTACCTCGCAGAACTTTCGGGTGGTGACGCTCGCCTAGCGCTCGGGAACCTCGAGGTATCCCTCGGACTCGCCAAAAGGGTCACAGTCGAAACTGTCAAAACGGCTGCTCAAAAACGCATCCCGGGCTACGACAAAAAGGGTGATATGCACTATGACGTCATTTCGGCGTTTATCAAAAGCTTACGAGGCAGTGACCAAAAAGCTTCGCTCTACTACCTAGCGCGCATGCTTCAGGCTGGTGAAGACCCGAAGTTTATTGCACGCCGAATGGTTATCTTTGCATCAGAGGATATCGGGCTCGCTGGTAACGGTGCGTTAAGCCTGGCAGTTGCAACCTTTCAGGCGGTCGAACGAATCGGCATGCCCGAGGCGCAGTACAACCTGTTCCACTGCGCCGTTGCGTTAGCTAGGGCTGCGAAGTCCCGTGAGGCAACGGACCTCATGTATGAGGCACTTACTCTCGCCAAAAAC
>CAMPIR010000071.1 GCA_946886435.1 uncultured Candidatus Saccharibacteria bacterium
TATCGCAGTACCCGTTATGGCGGCAATACCTATAAACGCTTCTTGCGAAAAATAGTGCGAGCCGGCGACGTAGCCATCACTGATAGCAAGACCGTACGCGATCATGAAAAAGGGTATCGTAAAGACAAGCTGATCGATGACGCGTCTTAGGCGTACGTTTACGGTATAAGATTTGCCCACCAGTTCTCTTTTCATAGACTGTTCTTATACTAGCAGATTGGGCTCATGGTTTTTAACATTTTGCGATGAACCCGAAAATCCGGCATGCAACCTTCGACTACCTCCCAGAATTTTGGGCTGTGGTTCATCTGTTTGGTATGGGCGAGCTCATGGATGAGAACGTAGTCAATCATCTCAAGCGGCAGGTTCATGAGTGCAACATTTAGTGAGATGGTTCCACTCGCAGAACAGCTTCCCCAGCGACCTTTTTGATTTCCGAAACGCTCTTTGGTGTAACTGAACCCATAGGTGTTCGCCAGATAACGTAGTCGTCGCGGGAGATATGCGGCCGCCTCACGCCGCAAAGCCTGCTTCACCTGAACTGATACATAGTCATGCGCCAGGTCACTATGGCCGCGGTGATTTTCTGGAAGTGTGATGTCGATGGTTTGGCCAGAGATTTTTTTGCGTGGAGCTGTGATGTCCGAGTAGGAAATCTGGAGTCGGTGCGATCGGCCGATCATCATACCATCATGATAGCTGACACGCTTTGCTTTCTGGGTAGCAACCATTTTACGAATCTCTAGGCGAGATGAATCCAGTAGTTCTCTCGCGAGATATAGGGGGGCACGTTTTGGAAGAGTTGCCCGAACCGCGCCATCCTCGGTAACGCGTATGCGGACAAAATGCGCCTGCGCACTGCGTCGGTACGCGACGGGACCGAACTCCGGATCGTTGATGGTGGAGGCTGTTTTTTTAGTTGATGGTGACGCTACGTCGTCGCGGTTGAATATCATTTGTATCGCTTGGTTGATGAGGATCATTATCGTCTGTGCGTGTTAGTCCGGGAGTGACTTCATCACGAGGAGCTACGAGTTTTTTTAGCACGACACGTGCTTGGGTGCCGAAGGTATGCTTACCGCTGATTACGACCGTGTTTTCAGAGGGTTGCGGCGGTGTCAGTTGTTTACTGAGGTGTGAGAATACTTCAGCTGACATCGGGCTGTTGAGTGCGTCACCTTCTCGTTTTGAGTTACGTTTGACTGACCTATTTCGGCTGGTTGGTTCGTCTGTTTGCACCCAGATAGTCATCGTTCCATAGCCGTGGTTTTTCGCAAGCCTCTCGACGCCACTACGGGAAATACGGTTGTTGAGGCTTCCATCAACGATAATCGTCTTTTGTGTCTTGAGCAGTTCGCTTATCTCGTTGTTTACGAGAACGCTGACGCGCGCATCTTCGTCCGGCCCATAGGTAGAGTCAGGAAACATAGCATGACGAATATAGTCGGTGCTAACCAGTGGTGCGGCGAACATCGTCGAGAACTGCCTAGCAAAAAAACTTTTTCCTGAACCCGGGATACCGATGACCATGATAACGAGCGGACGGGCGAGACTGAGTGACTTCATAGAGAATAGTATAGCAAACTGATCTGTTTGATTGCCTTTTATATATTTCTCGAGGTATACTGGGCTGCGCAGCACTCTATAGGGGAGTAGCTCAATTGGTAGAGTAGCGGTCTCCAAAACCGTTGGTTGCAGGTTCAAGTCCTGTCTCCCCTGCCAAACAAAACGCCCGATAACACATCGGGCATTTTGTTTGGCTTATGCTTTGCATATCTTACCTCTTGATGAATAATCGGATACATGACCGAAGCAGTAAAGCGACCATATGTTGGAGTGAGTGGGATTGTTTCTCCTGAGATGGAGTCGTCTTTAGAAGTGATCGCTACGAACGTAGGCCTTCATGATAGCTCCCGTCTCTTGGCGCTCGGTGTTAAAGCGGTTCACAAGACACAGTTTCTAGATACTGAAAATAAATACGGCCCGGAATGGTACCCAGTCGGCGAAGAGGCATTTCGAAATGCGCTCCGCCACGACCGTCCGAATGTTGATACGATCGCCGTGGCTCAAGCGTATCTCGATGTAAAGCATGTCGACTCAGTACAGTACCGGCAACAGTTTCTCCAGAAAATCGTTGACCGAGGCGCGCCGTGGCTTCAGGCGATTCAGTTCGATATGCTTCCTTGGCACAACAACAGCGACACCCTACGCTTCCTCGAAGAAGTAAAAGATAAAAATGTCGCAGTGTTTTTGCAAGCACATAAAAGCGCTATGGAAGAGCTTGGTCCAAAGGGTGTAGTACGAAAGCTCGGCAAGGCCGCACACCTCGTAGATTATCTGCTGTTCGACTCATCTCATGGAACGGGAAAACGATTAGACGTATCGGCGCTAAGACCATTCGTGGCCGAAGCCTATGAGCAGTTTGACTTATCTCAAATAGGCATAGCCCTTGCCGGTGGATTAAACGGCTCAGTTGTTCGCGAAACTCTTCCGGAGCTCGTGGCTGATTATCCTAGCCTGTCCTGGGATGCCGAAGGACAGCTGCACCCTGTTGATTCGGACGGCAGACGACCGCTTGACCTACAGGCAGCAAAAGGGTATCTTGAGGCGTCATCGGAAATACTTGCCCAGCAGTAACTACTTCTCTTGTCTGCCCATCTTTACGGCGCGCTTAAAGCTACGCTCTGCGGCATCGTCGGCGTAACGAGCGATCGGCGGACGGACGAAAGTCTTTGGTCCACGACGACGTGCGTCGAGTTCGAGTAGTGAGTCAATAAAATAGTTCTCCATCAGCCACTCGCGACCCGGTGGCATTTCACCAACGACAGTAAACCAGTACAGCTTTTCGCC
>CAMPIR010000072.1 GCA_946886435.1 uncultured Candidatus Saccharibacteria bacterium
TCAGTTGAATGGGTATTTTATGGTATGTACAGTTTATACTTCAGCGCTGCGGCTACCGAGCGTGAACGCCCGGGCAATAGCCCAGCCGATGAGGGCGTAGACGATCATAGCGACAAAGGTGCCGACTTCAAAGTAGCTGACGCCGTAGGACGGCTCATAACTGAACATTCCGAAGAACGGCGCAGCAAAGATACCACTCAGTCCGTAAACTAGGTCAACGAATGCATTGCCTTCGTTTGCACCGAGCAGCTGGAGAACAAGTCGGAGCGCCAGCAGCCCAATAATAATGCCGACAATATACCAGACAACCCGCTGCGCCACGACGCTTCCAGGCACGCCTGAACGATCGGTTACCACTTCTCGGTCTCTATCTGTCGTTACGGTTGGTTCGTCGGTTTCAACTACACGTGCCATATCCATGTCTCCTTTTGTTTAAGCTAGGATAAGCACAGTGTAAAACGGGACAGTTAACGATGTATGTGAAGATTTTCACCTTCTACGAGGCGTATGGCTCTCCGTAACGTGCATACCAGAGTGAGCGAAACAGTCGGTCACGCTCTGCGAGAGTCTGCGCTTTGTTGTCAGGATCGTCCGGGATTCTCTGCTCTACCTCATCTTTAAGGGCTTTGACCCGGTGATCTTCTCCCGCTGCTTCATTACGAGCAGCTTCTACCATCGCCCGACCACGGAGATTGATCTCGGCTTGATTTTCGGGTAACGGCTCGTATGCCGCACGCTCCTCTGCGAGCTGATGATCACGATCACTCTCAAAATCTCGCACGTGACCGGTCGGATGCAGCTTGCGTACCGGAGAAGTGACACGTGGCGTCTCTGTTGTACCGGCAACGATCTTTTGCCCGAGTTTTATTTCGGCCTGGTCTCTCGAAAACCCAGAACCATCCATCATCGCTTCGAGGCGACGCTCATCTGGATCATATCGGTTTTCGATACTCATACCAGTATTATACCATACTGTTTATGGTTTTGTCAACACTGACCGATGTCGTATGGGGTTACTCCCAGCGGAAAACTTTGAACGCGATAGCGTAGATGACGACCGTCCAGGCGCCAATCATACCGAGCTGAGGCAGAACATCAACCAGATGTGCTCCTTCGGTCGCGATCAGTCGGATGCCATCGATCACTGGCGTAAGGGGCAAAAAGTTTGAGATCATCTGGAGCCATTCAGGCATGAGAAATCGAGGGAAGAACGTGCCCGAGAGGAACATCATTGGGAAGACGATGATGTTACTGAGCGGTGCCGCTTGACGCTCGTTCTTTGCCCATCCACCGAGCGCAAGACCGATACCCAGGATACAGACGATACCGAGAACAAGGAACAACGTAAGCTCAAGATAGTTGCCGACGATCTGTAAATCGAACACCATGACCGCGACGGCAAACATGACCGCGAGCGCCAGCAGTCCGATGACCGCCTGGCCAATCATCGTTGCGAGGAAATACTGCCAAACTCGGAGCGGTGTCGTACTGAGACGACGCAGGATACCCATCTTTTTGAGCTCCGGGAAGACGTTTACCGGGCCAAAGATACCCATACCGATGATTGCGAACCCGAGTAGTCCGGCAAACGTGTAGTCAAACGGTGACAGGCTGCGTTCGTTGAGCTGTTCTGACGCAACGCTGAATGGCACCGAGGTATCGACGTACTTGCTGTTTATCTGTTTGAACTGTGCATCGAGGATGGAGCTGAGGGCGGTGGCAGACTGTTGGCTATTGCTGGTATAGAGGATTTTTGCCTGTCCGCTCGGATGCTGCGCGCCAGACTCAACCTCACCGAAACCTTTCGGCAAGAGAATGGTAGCGTCGAGTTGCGACTTGCTCATCATGTCTTTGGCCGCATCGAGGGTCGACGCGTCTTCATTGACTTCGAGAATCTCGCTCTTTTTGCTCTGTTCGACAAAGTCCTTAGAAAATGCCGAGTCCGACTGGTTCACGAGCCCGACGCGGAACGAAACGTCGCCGCTCCCGTTGTTGAGACCGCCGAAAACGAACAAAAAGATGAGCGGAAAACCGATCGTGAAAAAGATCGCCAGCCGGTCACGGAAAAACCGCTTGGTGTTGATGCGGACCAGTGTCATAACGGTATAGAATGATTTGTTCATACTAGTCTCTGAGCGCCTTTCCCGTTAAGTCGATAAAGACATCTTCGAGGTTCGCCTGCTCCACATGTTGCTCCTTTTTGAAGCCGCGGCCTAGCAGGCTCTTCACCAGACCTTTTGGCGTATCAAGAGCGATAATCTTTCCCTGATCCATGACAGCGATACGATCGCACAGCATCTCGGCTTCGTCCATATAGTGCGTCGTCATGACGACGCTGATACCTTTGTCACGAACCTTGCGGATCAAATCCCAGAGGTGGCGACGCGCCTGTGGATCGAGGCCAGTCGTCGGCTCATCGAGAAAAAAGACTTTCGGCCCATGGACTAGCGCCGTCGTGATGCTGAGGCGTTGTTTCTGGCCACCGGAGAGCTGCTCGACATAGGCGTCAGCTTTGCTCTCCAGATCAACATCTCGCAGGAATGCTAACGGATCAACCTTTTCACCATACGCAGCAGCAAACAGTTCGATAACTTCGGTCAGTTTCGTCTTGTCCTGAAAAGCCGGAGTCTGTGGCTGGACAC
>CAMPIR010000073.1 GCA_946886435.1 uncultured Candidatus Saccharibacteria bacterium
ACGATTTTCTTTGCACCGATCTCGAGATGGAAGTTTCGTATTGATACGATTGGTTTTTGCATATGTTTTACTGTAGCAACTCCGAAACAAAGCGACAAATCACCTCTGTTCTGGTATAGTGAAAAACGATATGGCTACACTCAAAGAACTACGCGACGAACGACTGAGAAAACTCGATGAGCTAAAACAGCTCGGTATTAACCCGTATCCTGCGAAGGCGGAACGGACCCACACAACCAAGCAGGTCGTTGATGAGTTCGGTGATCTTGAAAATCAGGAAGTGACGATTGTCGGGCGCGTCGCCGGTATCCGCAAGTTCGGACAGCTAGCGTTTATCGTCCTACGCGACATGAGCGGCCAGGTACAACTCTTTATGAAGGGCGACACCGTGCAGCCGCTCGACGCGAGCGTTAGCCAGGTCGGGATGAGCGAACTACCGCTGCTCGATACGGGCGACTTTGTTCAGGCAACAGGTCCGGTGATTAAAACTAAAACAGGAGAGATCTCTGTCGATGTTCGTCAGCTGCGTTTGCTGACAAAGAGCCTCCGGCCGATGCCAACAAAGCAGGATGGCTTTACGAACAAAGAGGAGCGCATGCGCCGACGCTATGTCGACATGAACGTTAACGAAGACGTGCGCGACCGTTTTGTCCGCCGAGCCCGGTTTTGGCAGGCGACACGAGATTTCCTCAACGAACGCAGTTTTTATGAAGTCAACGTTCCCGTTCTCGAGCACACGACCGGTGGCGCTGACGCAAACCCGTTCGTGACGCACATGGATGCACTTGATAACGACTTTTATTTGCGCATCTCACACGAACTGCCGCTGAAACGCCTCCTCGGCGCCGGCTTTGAGAAGGTATACGATATCGGACCGCGATTCCGCAACGAGAACTATTCTGACGAACACTTGCCAGAGCATATAGCGATGGAGTGGTACTGGGCCTATGCCGACTGGAAAGACGGCATGAAGCTCCAGGAAGACATGTTCAAATATATTCTAGGTGAAACGTTCGGCACGCTCCAGTTCAAACTCGGTGACTTTGACGTCGATCTCGACAAGGAGTGGGAGCAGTGGGATTACGCTGAAACTATCAAAAAACGCTACGGTATCGATCCGTACGACTGTACGCTTGAGCAAGTTACCAAGGCGCTCAAAGACAACAAGCTTGAGGTGGAGAAGGCCGAGAACAAATCACGCGGTATCGATAAGCTCTGGAAAAACATCCGCAAAGATGTCGCCGGTCCCGTATGGCTCATCAACACGCCAACGTTCATCAGCCCGCTCGCAAAGACGCACCCTGATCGCCCGGAGATGACGCAGCGTGCCCAAGTCGTGATCGCCGGTTCAGAGCTCTGCAACCTTTTCTCTGAGCTCAATGACCCGATCGACCAGTACAACCGATTTATCGAGCAGCAGAACATGCGCGACGCCGGTGATGAGGAAGCGATGATGCTCGATATCGACTTTGTTGAGATGCTCGAATACGGCATGCCGCCGGCGTGCGGTCTCGGTTATAGCGAGCGTGTTTTCTGGATCTTTGAAGGTGTTACTGCCCGCGAAGGCGTACCGTTCCCGCAGCTTCGTCATGAAATCGATGAGGTGACGAAAGCGATCTATCCCGAAGCCAAACTCTAGCAGCACCTTCTTAGTCCTCACTGCTACAATAAGCGTATGAAATATATACTGGTTCTCCTCACGGCTGTCGCACTTGTAACACTTGGGGCGCCAGTGCGGGCGGCGGTTAACGACTTTACGATCACCAACTACGACATCGAGTACACGCTTGGGCGCGATGATGAGCAGCGTTCGACTCTAAGAACCGTCGAGACGATTACGGCTGAGTTTCCTGAATCTAACCAGAACCATGGTATCGAGCGGGCAATACCGAAAACCTACGACGGGCATAAAACAAGCCTCAAGATCGAGTCAGTCAAAAAAGCCGACGGTAGTGACTGGAACTACGAGGATTCGACGAGCAACGACAACCTTGTGCTCCGTATCGGTGACGCGGATACGTACCTGCACGGCGCGCAGACCTTCGTCATCACCTATACGCAGCGGGATGTAACCAGGTATTTCTCCAGCACAGACAGTGATGAGTTCTACTGGGATACGAACGGCGCTGATTGGCGCGTTCCGATAGAGAGATTGTCGGTAACGTTGAATGCCGATCCTGGACTGATGCCAAAGTTCACTGGTGATGTATCGTGTTACGAGGGTGGATTTGGCGCGAATGCTACATGTGAGATTGAACGAAACAACAATACGTTTAGCGTACAGGCGACCGATCTTATGGCCGGTGAAAATGTTACTGTCGCGCTCGGCTTTGAGCCACGAACGTTCGGTGCCTATGAAAAATCGTTTGCCGACAAGGTGGTCGAGTGGTGGCTAGCATCTCTGTTTGTGCTCGGCGCGATAGCGTTGATCCCTATCGTTTGGATAGTGGCGGTCGGTCATCGCTGGCAGAACCGAAGAAACGAGCTCGGAACCATCGTTCCGCAATATCTACCACCGGCCGATGCAAGTATCGGTACCTCAGCCAGTATCGTATCTAATCTACGAGCGGCGTTTGGCGCTCAGCTGCTAGAT